>JAYTZB010000954.1:0-7757 GCA_043742085.1 Polyangiaceae bacterium | reverse complement strand
TCGCGTGCAACGACGACGCGACGTCCGGCTCGGGCAAGCGAGGCGCGTCGTCGCGCGGCTCGCGCATCGACGAGGTCCTCGATCCCGGCACGTACTACGTCTTCGTCGATGGCTATGGCGCCGAGTCGGGGCCGTTCCGGATGAACGTGCAGATCGCCGACGTGCCGACGCTCGCCGAAGCATGCCGCCAGCCGAGGCCGCTCGGCCCCGCGAAGATCGCAGGCACGCTGACCGGCTCGTTCGACCACGCGCACGCTTCGTGCGGCGCAGACGCGAAGGGCCCGGACGCCATCCATCGTCTGGACATCGCGGCGCGCGCGCGCGTCCGGATCACGGAGCACTCCGCCGACTTCACGCCCGTCCTCCACGTCCGCAAGCAATGCGGAGACGAGCACAGCGAGGTGCTCTGCGCCGACTCCGCGCTGAAGAGCGACGAGGCGACGTGGTCCGGCGTGCTCGATCCCGCGTCGTACGTGCTCTTCGCCGACTCCGCCGACAAGGACGCGCGCGGCCGCTACACGCTCGACACCGAGCTCGCGCCGGAGGCCGGCACCGGCGTCCGCGGCGATGCATGTGGAGACGCCACCAGCCTCGCGCTCGTCGCCAAGAACATGGAGGGCGACACGTTCCTCGCGCGTGACGATGTCGCGGGCACGTGCGGAGGGCAGGGGGCGCCCGACGTCGTCTATCGCTTCGATCTCGCACGTCGCGCGCGGGTCACGGCGGTCTTCCCGACGCAGGAGGGCAACCACGTCTTCGTGCTCACGCGGAGCTGCGCCGATCGCGCCGCCGAGCTCGCGTGCGGACCGGTGATCGACGAGATGCTCGCGCCGGGCCTCTACTATCTCGCCGTCGACGGCGCGACCGCAGGCGAGCTGGGTCGCTTCTCCTTCGACTTCCTCGCCCGCGACGTGAGCGGGCAGGAGAGCGCGTGCAAGAGCCCGCCGGTGCTGGTCCTCGGACAGACCGTCAGCGGCACCACCACCGGCGCCGGCGATCGCTTCACCGCGTCGTGCGCGGGTCGCGCCGACGCGCAGGCGAGCGGAGATCGCGTGTACAAGATCGTCCTCGCGGAACGCTCACGCATCCGCCTCTTGCTCACGACGCCGAGCTGGGACGGCGTCATCGCCATCCGCAAGAGCTGCATGGACACGTCGGTCGCGATGGGCGCGCGCACCAACGAGGCCGCGTGCAACAACGATTTCCAGGACTCGCAACACGCGAAGGTGGAGGCGACGCTCGACGCGGGGACGTACTTCGTCGTGGTCGACGGCCATCAAGGCAAGAACGAGGGCGCGTTCACCCTCGACTATCGGCTCGTGAAATAGCGAAGCCGACGGTCAGGTCATCTTCTTCGCGTAGCTGTACGCCGTGTACGCCGCCGCCAGGTGGAAGATCCAGCCGAGCGTTCCGGCCGAGAAGATCCAGAGCCCAGGCGTGACGACCAACCAGAAGATTCCGCGCAGGAACGCGCCGTTGTAGATCTGCCCGACGCCCGGGATGAAGAACGACAGGACAGCGGAGACGCCGGGAGTGGGAAGTGACTTGCTCACGAAGCGGCAAGATGCGGTCGCGCTGCCCGCTGCGCAAGTGGCGTACCTCCAGGAAACGTTGCTGGGCTGGTACGAAGCATGCCGGCGCGACTTGCCCTGGCGCAGGACGCGCGACCCGTACGCCATCTGGGTGAGCGAGATCATGCTCCAGCAGACGCGCGTCGAGACCGTCATTCCCTACTACGAGCGCTTCCTGACGCGCTTCCCCACGGCGCTCGCGCTCGCGGAAGCTCCGCCGGATGACGTCCTCGCCGCCTGGAGCGGCCTTGGCTACTACCGTCGCGCACGGATGCTGCTCGAGGGCGCGCGCGTCGTCGCAGGCAAAGGCGGCGTCGTGCCGGGTGACCGCGAGGGCCTCCTCGCGGTGCCGGGCATCGGCAAGTACACCGCAGGCGCCATCGCCAGCATCGCCTTCGGGCAACCGGTCGGCCTCGTCGACGGCAACGTGGCGCGCGTGCTCGCGCGGGTCTTCGCGATCGACGAGGACATGCGCAAGCAGGGGATGCGCACCGCCGAGAAGGTCGCCGACGCCATCGTCGCCAAGGAGGATCCCGGCGCGTGGAACCAGGCGCTCATGGAGCTCGGCGCCACCATCTGCACGCCGCGCTCGCCCTCGTGCGCGACGTGCCCGATCGCGTCCGAGTGCCGTGCGCTCCGGGAGAACCGTGTCGCGCAGCTGCCGGTGCTGTCGGAGAAGAAGGCCCCCCTCGCGCGCCGGGTCCAGGCCATCGTCGCGACCGATGCCGCGAGCGGCTCGGTCCTGCTCGCGCGCAGGCGGCCCGATCTCTTGTTCGGCGGCCTCTGGGAGCCGCCGTCCCTCGAGGGCGGCCCGAAGATGCGCAACCTGCTCACGGCCTGGCTGCCCGTCGGCAAGCTCGTACGCGCGGGCGCCGTCGAGCATGTGCTGTCGCACCGCAAGCTCACCATCGACGTCCTCCGCGCCACACTCACCGGACCCGTGCAGATCGAGGACGTGCCCGGATCCGCGGGCTACGACGCGATTCGGGTGACCTCGATGGCGGAGATGGCCGGCGTGGGCATCTCCACCTTGACCCGCAAGATCCTCGCGCTGGCGGGCAGCTGATCTCGCCTCGGCCCCGGTTCTTGTGGCATCGTGTACGGGCCGTGTCGACCAAGGACCTAAGCGCATACGACGACGACGGCGTTTCGTCGGAGCGCGAGTCCACCATGCTCCGCGCGGCGATGACAGCCCGCGCCGCAGACGTGACGGGACGCGCCAGCTCGAGCTCCGTCGACGAGGCGCCGGCCCGCGTGCTCGTCGCCGACGACGACGCCGCCACGCGCGATCTCATCGCGACCACGCTTCGCGCGAGCGGCTACGAGGTCGAGACGGCGGCCGACGGCCAGGAGGCCATCGCGCGCTACGCCAAGGGCGGCCTCGACGTGGTGCTCCTCGATGCGGTGATGCCGCGTGTGAGCGGCGTCGATGCCTGCCGCACCATCAAGGGGCTGCGCGGAGCCGACCTCGTGCCCGTGGCGCTGATGTTCGCGAAGACCGACCCCAAGAGTCGCGTCGAGGCGCTGAAGATCGGCGCCGATGCCTACGTCTGCAAGCCCTTCGAGCAAACCGAGCTCCTCGGCTGCGTGTCGTCCGCGCTGCGCGTGAAGCGCGCTCACGATCGCATGCGCGACGCGAACCAACGGCTCGATCGCCTCCGCACCTTCGACGAGCTCACGGGTGCACACTCGTTCCTCTACCTGCACGAGCGGCTCACCGCCGAGTTCGCGCGCGCCGAGAAGCATGCGGAGCCGCTGGCGTGCTGCATCCTCGACGTCGATCGCCTCAAGGTGCACAACGAGCGCGGCGGGCGAACGCTGGGCGACACGGTGCTGCGCGGCGTGGCCGACGTGATCAAGCGGTCGGTCCGCGATACCGACGTCGTCGCTCGCTACGGCGGTGACGAGTTCTTCGTGATGCTCCCCGCCACGCACTTCGCTGGCTCGCTCGTGGTGGCATCACGGATCTGGCGAGACATCGCGCAGAAGCCCTTGTCACCTCCTGGAAGCACCACGGTCGACGAGGCCAACGTCACGGCGTCGCTGGGGGTCGCCCTCTTCCCGAGCCGCGACGTCCGGACGAAGGACGCGCTCCTGTCTGCCCTCGAAGCCGCGCTCCTCGAGGCCAAACGCCGAGGAGGCAACCGCCTGTGCGTCTTCCAGCAGGAAGGCTTCATCTATACGCCGACGGGCGACGACGGCTCCTGAGGCGTTAATCGCCGAGGTACTGGCCCGCGACAGCGATGTCAGGGTGCTCGGCGACGTCTCACTTGGTCACGAACGTTGCGGTTTGGTAGTGTCGCGCAGCCGCGATGTCACTGGTTCGCCGAATCCCGACCCTCCTCGCGGCGACGCTCGTCGTCGGGAGCGTCGGCGTCGGCTCGCTGACGGCGCGCACGGCGCACGCCGATGATCTCGATCTCGACGACGACGCAGCCAAGCCCCAGAAGCCCGGCCGACCCGAGAAGAAGCAGGAGCCAGCCGTCACCAAGGACGACGTGCTGCTGTCACCGGGACCGATCGCCACCATTCGACCTCACGCGTACACGCTCGGAGAGTGCCTCTCGCTGAGCGAGCGCAATCATCCCAACCTGTGGGCGGCGCGCGCGCGGCTCTCGTTCGTGCATGCGCAGCTCGACGAGGCGCGGTGGACACCGTACTCGTACTGGTCGGCGAGCGCGAGGACCGGCGTGCTCCCCACCATCGGCGGGACGCCGTTCTACAACGCCGTCCCCCGTTCCGCGCTGAGCCAGGGCTTCGGGCAGGACTTCCAGCCGTTCCTCAGCTTCGGGGTGAGCGGCACCATCCCCATCTACACGTTCGGGAAGATCGATTCGATCAAGCGCGCCGCCGAGGCGCAGGTTCGTTACAACGAGTGGGACCTCGAGAAGTCTCGCATCCAGGTCCGCTCCGACGTCCGCCGCGCCTACTTCGGCCTGATGCTCGCGCGTGACGCGCTCTACATCGCCGACGACATCCTCTCGAAGCTGAATCACGCGATCGACAACGTCGCGAACAAGATCGCCGCGGGCGACACCTCCGTCGAAGAGGCCGATCGGCTGCGCCTCGAGATCTACCGTGACGAGCTCCTCGCGCGCGTCGCCGAGGCGAAGAAGGGCGAGGCGTTCGCCAGCGCAGCGCTCCGCTTCTTCACGGGCGTGCAGACCGCGTTCGACATCCCGGACGAGCCGCTGAAGAAGCCGGAGACGCCGCTCGGCCCCGTGGTCCGCTATCTCACGGCGGCCCGTCTTTTTCGGCCCGACGTGAACCTCGCGCGCTCCGGAGTCGCGGCGCGACGCGCGCAGCTCGACTTCGCACGTGCGCAGCTCTATCCGAACATCGGGCTCGGGCTCGGGTTCTCCTACGCGATCGCGCCGAGCGCGACGTCCCAGAACACAGCGTGGATTGGTGATCCCTTCAACGGCTTCGGCGCAGCGGCGGTGTTCGGGGTGGAGTGGGGACTCGATCTCCTGCCGAAAAACGCGCGCATCGCGGGCGCGGAGGCGCAGCTCGAGGAGGCGCGCTCGCTCGAGCGCTATGCGCTCGGTGGTACCGCGGTCGAGGTCGAGAACCAGTACGCCACGGCCGCCGAGGCGAAGGCGCGCGAGGAGAACTGGGACCGCGCGGAGCATCGCGCGAAGCGCTGGATCTCGAGCGTGCAGGACGGCATCGACCTGGGCACGAAGGACGAGCGGCAGATCGTCGAGCCGCTGCGCGCGTACGTCTTCGCGCGAGCGAACCATGTGCAGGCGCTGATGGACTTCAACGTCGCCCTCTCCGAGCTCGCCCGCGTCACCGGCTGGGACGCCGCCGCCCCCCCCAGCTGACCTCTCGACGCGGACGCGGACGAGACGAGACGAGACGAGAGCCAGAGACCGCGGAGTCACGAAGAAACGGAGGCGAGAGGGAGGCAGATTTGGCTGCCGATCTCGAAACCGCGATTGAGCGCCTCCACGACGGCCCTTGGTGGAGGGCATGTCTCGAACAAAATAGTCTCCGTGGTCGTCTCCGTCTCTTCGTGGCTCCGCGGTCTCTGGTCTTCCCGCGTCGGTCACCAGGGGCAGGAGGCCAGGGCGAGGACGGCGAGGACGCGCGCTTTGACGAGCTCGAAGTCGCGCAACGCGAGCTGGATCTCCGACTCGCGCAGCGATTGGGCGGCCGTGATGAGCTCGAGGCTCGTGCCGCGGCCTTCCTGGTAGGAGAGGCGCACCAGGCGATCCGTCTCCGCGGCGAGGTCGCGCGCCGCGACCGCCACCCGCCGACTCGATTCGGCGACAATGACGCCGCGACGGGCCTGATCGACCTGGATGATCGCGGTACGCCGACCCTGTTCCAGCCGTAGCTCCGCGATCGACTCCTGCGCGTGCGCGTCCCGCAGGTTGCCGTAGCGAGCGCCGCCCTCCCAGAGCGGCACGGAGAGGACGGCCTGCACGTTCCACGTCGTGTTCGGCGATGCGCCCGTGTCGGTGGTGGTCGTGCCCAGCGCTGACTGCAGGTTCACGAGCGGCGCGAACTGGTACTTCACGTCGGTGACTCCACGATGAGCCACCTCTACTTGCGTTCGCAGCGCAGCAACGTCGGGTCGCTCGTCGACCGTCGCCGCCGGACGGCACGTGGCGCGCGCGTCGCGCTCGAGGCCGCTGATGTCCACGTTGGGCGGCACGCCGACCTGCTCGGCAAGGCCCAGCGCGACGCCCAGTGCCTCGCGGGACTGGCGAAGCGATTCGTCACCGGCGACGAGCGTCGCGCGCGCCACCTCGACGTCCTGCCTCGTGCGCACCACGTCGAGGCCGCTCGCGCCGCCCAGCGCAGACTTCCGCACCGTGAGCTCCACGCGCGAGAGCGCGTTGCTCAGACCGACGCGATTGAGCTCCGCGATGCGCTCTGCCGTGACCACGCCCACGATCGAGTTCGCGACCGACAGCGCGATCTGGCGCTTCGCATCGTCGAAGGAGAGGCGTGAGGCCTCGGTGGCGACACGCGCCGTCCCGATGGCGTGCCACGCGCGCAGCGCGATGACGGGCTGCACCGCCACGAGCTGACCGGTGAGGTAGTCGGAGGGCGGCGTCGTGAACGTCCTCGTCTCGACGCCGGTAGCGATGCTGCCACCGACGATCTGGACGACGTCCTTCGTGATGAGCTGGTGCGTGAACGCCGCCGTGCCGCTGAGCGAAGGCAGCGTACCTGCGAGGGCCACGCGCTGCTGCGCCTCGGCTCGCTCGACGGTGTATGCAGCGACGCGGAGATCGGTCGATCGCGCGCGGACATGCTGGAGGGCCTGCTCCCAGGTGCCGATCTCCACCCGCGCGCGCGGAACTGGCACGAGCATCGGGTCGTCGACAGCGGGCGCGGTCGGCATCTCCATGCCCTGAGCAGGCGCCGGCGGGCTCTGTGCGGGACGCGCGCTCTGCGCGAGCGCAGCGGGCGCGACGAACAATGTCGAGAGAACCGTCGCAGCGATCAGCCTTCGCATGATGGGCGGCATTATGGACGAGCCTGCCCGGCTATTCCGCCCTAAGCGCTGACGGTCCGGATCGAGCTCAGCAGCGCCGGGCAGGCGCTCAGCAGCTACGCGTGGTCGCGTAGCGGGCGTCGCCAGGGATGATGTCGAGCTTCGCACGAAGCTCCGCGAAGCGGCCCCGCAGTCTCGCCACGGCCACCCGGAAGGGCGCGGCGACCTCGGCATGCGAGAGCGGGACGTGATCGACGTAGACGATCGCGTAGGCCACGGCGGCCGCCAGACCCGCGACGTCCTCGCCCTTGCGCCTCGTGAGAGGGACATGCGCGGGGGCCGCTGCTGCGCGAGAGGTGCGCGCCGTGGCCGTCACGACGTGTGGTGCTCGAGCCTCCGCCTCGGCGACGGCATCGCGAGCGAGGGCGAGCGCACGCTGACGCTGCCGCGCGTCGAGGGGCAGATGAGAGAGCCCTCGCTCGAGGACGCGCGCGAGGCGACCGTCCTTGCGGAGCTTCTTGTCCTTCGCGGCGGGCTCCTTGCCGCTGGCCGAGCCACGAGCACGCGGCTGGGTCGTGGGCGCGGGGCTCCGCGTGGAGGCAGCGCGCTTTCCGCGTGCTGCTTCGAGGCGCCGCGTCTGCGCTCGCGCCTCACGCACCTCGACGGACGGTGCGCCTTCGTCGAGCCACCGGAGTAGCGCCTCGAGCTCCCGTGAATCGAAGCGCTCGAGCGCG
>JAYTZB010000953.1:0-6119 GCA_043742085.1 Polyangiaceae bacterium | reverse complement strand
TGGCTCCGCGCGCCGAAGCGCTGACTGTCAGGACCCGAATCGTCTGGGATCACGTGATCCCGAGGGGTTGGGAATCGTCAGGACCCTGACAGTCGAAGGGACGCAACCGGACGGCGGTTCGGGCCGAGGGGGACGGCATGTCCCGCTTCGTCCTCTACTTATCCATCGCATCGCTTGGTCTCGCCGCGGTCGCGTTGCCCGCCTGCACGCACCACACCACTGTGATCGTGCGAACGCCCGAGCGCGTCGTGTTCGAGACGAAGTGCATCGACACCAAGTGTGAGGCTGGGAGGCGCGCGGCATCACGATCGAAGGCGTGCGAGGACTGCATCGGCGCGTGGGCCGACGGCTGCGTCGTATGACCCGCTCTGCCCGGATTCGGAGCAGTTCTGCGCGCGCGAGTGCGCAACCGAGAAGTGCTACGGCCCGTCAGATTGCATCGAATATGCCTGGACCGCGCACATGGATCACGTCGTCGCCACGCCTGGAGTCGAGGCGGCCTGCCAGGCCGCGTACGCAGACGAATCCACGCGCTGTGCGTTCCAGCCGAACGACGACGACATCAGCAACGCGGCCTTCGAAACAGTTGAGTGCGGCAAGATCCCTCCGTCCGAAAACCTCTCGGAATTCGGTGCCGAGCTCTGCGCCATGCCGGCAGGGAGCTGTTTGTCGAGCTGCCATGATCCCAATCACGGCAGCCTCGACGCGCTCGGTGGCCGGTTGAAGCCCGCACTGCTCGATGGAGCTGGAGCCTGCATGAGCGAAACGAGCTGCAATGACGTCAACCGGTGCATCGACGCGTGGCGGACGCTCTTCCTCTGATCGCATGTCGCGCCTGCACCTCATAACCTCGGTCATCGTGCTCACAGTCGTCGCCGCGTCGCTCGCCTGTTCGCGGCAGACGGCGTCGACCAACGGCGAGACGGTCACGGTCGACCGAAAATGCGGGGAGACTGCATGCGACGGCTGGAGCGCCGATCCGCACCTCGCTGAGACGCCCGGAGTGGCGGAGGCGTGCCTGCGGTCCACGCGGCAGTTCAGCGCTCATTGCGATGTCGTCTTCGACGAGCAACAGGCTGCGAAGGTGGCCGCGGACTGCAAGCTGCTCGCGCTGACGCACAGCGCGGGCGCCATCCCTTGGCTCGAGTGTCTCGCCACGGCCGAGTGCGCAACGTCCGCGACGGCATGCGTCCAGACCTCGACGTTCGGCGACGAGCTCTGCGCGAGCGGCATCATGCGCTGCTCGTCGTATTGCAGCGATTCGTTCCGCCGCTACCTCGACGACGTCGGCGCGCGGCTGAAGCCCGCCGTTCTCGAAGCCGCGAGGACGTGCGGGAACCAGAAGCTCTGCGGCGAAGCGAGCGCCTGCATGAGCGCATGGCTCATGCTCCTCGAGTGAGACGCGCGCGCCGGCCCGTGTGTCAGCGCAGCGCTGCGTCGATCGCCGTGGTCACGAAGAAGCCCAGGCTCACGTAGGCGTTGCAGTCGAAGAACGCCTTGCCGATCTTCGAGAAGTCGACCGCCCCCGCCGCCGGATCCTTCGGCCGCACCAGGCGATGCTCGATCACCAGGACCACGCCCACGATCGCCACGCCGCCGAAGAACACCGCGCCGCGATGAAGCGCGACGCCCGTTCCCACCAGGGACGCGACGGTGAGCACGTGGGCACCGGCTGCCATGAGCATCGCGCGCATCGTGCCGAACCGCGCCGGCACCGAGTGCAGACCCTCCTTGCGATCGAAGTGCTCGTCCTGCAGGGCGTACAGGACGTCGAAGCCGAACAGCCACGTCAGCACCGCGATCATGAGGAGCACGATGCCCACGCCCGGCGTCGCGCCCATCGCGAGCCACGCGCCGCCCGGAGCGAGCGCGAGCGCCAGCCCCAGCCACGCGTGCGCGGCCCACGTGAAACGCTTCGCATACGAATAGCCGAGGAGCACCGCGAGCACCGGCGGCGCGAGCAGCATGGTCCAGCGACCAAGCGTGGCGGCGATCGCGCAGAACGCCGCGCCCGACAGGATGGTGAGCGCCAGCGCTTCGCCGGCACCAATACGACCCGCCGCGACGGGTCGCGCCTTGGTGCGTGGATTCTTCGCGTCCACGTCGCGATCGGCCCAGCGGTTGAATGCCATCGCGCTCGAGCGCGCCGTCACCATGCAGCCGATGATCGCGAGCACACGCAGCGGCGTGAGGGACTCGTGCGGCACCGCGAGCGACAGCACCACGGCGGCGGCGGCGAACGGCATCATGAAGATCGTGTGCGAGAACGTGACGAGCTCGCCCCAGCGGCGAATGAGCGCGATCATGATGCAGTCTCCGTGAGCGCACGCGGCGCGAGCATGCGTCGTGGCAGACGCAGGTTGGCAAGAACGAAAGCGGCTCCATCACGAGCAGCGACGGCATCGCCCTCGATGCCGAGCAGCCCAGGGCGTGCTCCCCTGGCGAGGCGACCGAGATCGGAACGGCCGAGCGCACGCGCCCCGTTCCACGTCGCCATCTGCACGAGCTCCCACGCCGGCACGCCGGGAAAGCGATCGGCAAGCGCCTTGGCCTCGGCGAGCACGTCGAGCGATGCGTTCGACGCGAGCGAGTCGGTGCCGAGCGCCGCCTCGATCCCCGCCGAGCGAACCGCGAGCAGCGGCGGCAGCTTCAGCTCGATGTGCAGGTTCGAGCGCGGGCAGAGCACCACCGGCGCGCCCTTGGCGGCGACGAGCGTGAGCTCTTCGCCGCGGGCCTCGGTGAGATGCACGAGCAGCACCGACGGCGCCAGCGCGCCGACCGAATCGGCGTATTCGAAGAGCGGCAGCATCGGCCACGCCGGCTTCTGCTTCGCGCGCGTGAGCAGCCACTCGGGCACCGAGCCGTCGCCCTGCTCGATCGCCCGGCGCTCACCGGCGTGCTCTGCGAGGTGGATGCTCGTCCGCGTGCCGTGCTTGCTCGCGCTCTCGAGGAGCGCGCGCACCGCATCCGTGTGCGTCGTGTACAGCGTGTGCGGAGCAGGCGCGTAGCTGAGGTCAGACGTCGGCCACGTCGCGAGGCGCTCGTCGAGCTCCGCGCGCAGGCCCTCGACGCGCCGGAGCACCGCGGCACGATCCTGCCCGAAGACTTCGTGGAAGATGCATCCGCCGATGCCGCGTCGCGCCAGCGAACGCACCGCCGCGAGCGAGTTCGTCACCTCACCGACCGCCACGGTGCCCGTTCGAACGAGCTCGTCGACCGCCGCCTCGATGGCCTCGGCATCCTCCTCGGGCGCGACCTCGGGCCGCTGCGCGATGAGCGACTCGACCCAGCCCACGAAGCCGCGACCACCGCCGACCTTGCCGCGCATCGCCGACAGCTCGAGATGCGTATGCGCGTTGACGAGGCCGGGCAGCACGGCGCCGCGCACACGTCTGACGTCAGCGCCTGCATGACGAGGCAAGAGCTCGCTCGCACGACCGACGTCGAGGATGATCCCCTCCCCTGCCTCGTGACCGCGCCCGGCGACCACGACCGCACCGTCGGCGAACGGCGGCGCGTCACCGGGCAGGACGTGATCGGCGTGGAAGACGACAGCGGTCATCGCCCGGTCAGCCCGGCTCGTTCAGCCACTCGTAGCGAACGTTGCGGCGCACGGCGCGGAAACCCGCCTGCCGGATGCGTCCTTCGATCTTGTCGGCGTTGATGCCGAACGTCGTGCCGGCGCTCGACACCACGTTCTCCTCGAACATCACGCTGCCGAAGTCGTCGGCGCCGAAGCGCAGCGCCACCTGCCCGACCGCAGGCCCTTGGGTGACCCATGACGCGCCGACGTGATCGACGTTGTCGAGCATGAGCCGCGCCACCGCCTGCGTGCGCAGGTAGAGGTGCGTGCCGTTCTCGCCGGGCGCGAGATGCGTGCCCTTCTCGAACTGGTAGTCCCAGCAGAAGAAGGCGGTGAAGCCGCTCGTCTCGTCCTGGAGATCGCGGATCTTCACGAGGTGCTGGATGCGGTCCTCGAGCGTGTCGACGGTGCCGTACATCATGGTCGCGCTGGAGCGCAGGCCCATCTGATGTGCGACGCGCATGACGCCGAGCCACTCCTCGCTCGTGCACTTCATCTTGGCGATCTTGCGCCGGACGCGATCGACGAGGATCTCCGCGCCGCCGCCGGGCACCGAGTCGAGACCCGCGGCATGGAGCCTCTCGAGCACCTCCTTGACGGTGATCTTCTCGAGCCGCGCGAGGTGGAGGATCTCCTCCGGCGACAGGGCGTGGAGGCCGAGCCCGTACTCCTTCTTCATCCAGCGGAAGAGGTCCTCGTACCAGCCGATGGGGAGCTCGGGGTTGAGGCCGCCCTGGAGGAGGATCTGCACGCCGCCGGCGTCCACCACCTCCTGGAGCTTCTGACCGAGCACCTCGCGCGTGAGCACGTAGCCCTCGGGGTGCCCGACGGGACGATAGAACGCGCAGAACTTGCAGCTCGTGGTGCACACGTTCGTGTAGTTGACGTTGCGATCGACGATGTACGTGACGACGCCGTCGGGATGCTTGCGACGACGAACCGCGTCCGCGGCGAGGCCGAGCTCGAAGAAGCTGCCCTCGCGGAGGAGGCGCTCACCGTCGGATGCAGAGAGGCGCTCACCGTCGGCCGCGCGGCTGAGGATGGTGTCGAGGCTCGGGCGAAGCGCGGACTTCCGCGGCTCGTCGAAGCGCGCGGTGGTCCGCGGGAGGAGGCGCGCGTCGGCGGCCTCCTTCCAGAAGCGCTCGAGGCCGAGCAGCTCCTCGTCGCCGAGGTCGTAGCGGATCGATTCCGTGAGGTATGCACGCAACGAAGCCGGATCGAGGCCCGATCGCGCACCGTGCTCGGCGGCGATGGCATCGACCCGCGAGAGGCCCTTCTGCTTCGCGACGCGGAAGATGTCCTCGTGGTGGGCGTCGACGGCGTCGGGCCGCGCGAACCAGGCCGCGAAGACGAACGGCAGCCCGGTCCACTCGAACCAGTCCTCCGCGAGGTCGAGGCGATGCTCGAAGCGCGTCTCGACGTCGAGCGCGGCGTCACCGATGACGAGCGCGCCGGTGCGTCCCTTCACCGAGGCGACGGCCTGCTCGGGATCCGTCGCGAAGAGATGCGGGCTGAGCTTGCGCCGCGCGAGGAGCAAGCGCGCCAGGACCACGCTGGTGCGCGACGAGAGGTCGAGCGCGATGGTGTCGAGCTCGTGCAGCGGACGCTCCGAGACGATGGCCACGCTGCGCACCTTGCCGCGCGCGCCGATGGCCATGTTGCGGAGCAGGCGCAGCTCCCCGATGGTCGCAGCAGCCGCGACGGGGAGGAGCCCGACGTCGGCCTCGTTCTCCGCGAGGGCACGCGCGAGCGCGCTCGGACGAGCGAGATCGAGATCGATGCGCGGGTCGTCCTTGAGCGACTCCCACAGCGGTCGCGCATTGAGGTACGCGACGCCCAGCGCGCGGAGCTTCTTCTCGGTGCTCACGACGGCGCTCACGACGGGACCTCCTTGCCCTGGATCGGGCCCACCGCGCCCTGGATGACGGGCAGCGCGCGCGGACGAGCGCGCTCGCGCTCGATGGGCTTGAGCGCGGCCTCGGGCACCGCAGCGCGCGGCAGCTCGCGCACCACGTTGTAGAGCGTGTCGCGCTCGACGGGGATGCGCCCCGCCTCGCGGATGAGGCGCACGAGCTCCTCGTAACCGAGCGCGCCCGGCGAGCGGGTGCCCGCCGCCTTGTAGATGGTCTCGTGCACGATGGTGCCGTCGATGTCGTCGGCGCCGAAGCGCAACGCGATCTGCGCGACGTCGGGCGTGAGGCTCACCCAGTACGCCTTGATGTGCTCGACGTTGTCGAGCAGCAGGCGGCTCACCGCGATGGTGCGGAGGTCGTCGACCGCGGTGGGCGCCGGCAGGTTCTTCATGCCGTTGCCGTCGGGATGGAACGCCAGCGGAATGAAGGCCTGGAGGCCCTTCGTTTCGTCCTGGAGGTCGCGCAGGCGAAGGATGTGATCGACGCGATGCGCGAACGTCTCGATATGCCCGTAGAGCATCGTGGCGTTGGTGCGCATGCCCATGCGATGCGCGACGCGATGGACCTCGAGGTACTCGTCAGCCGTGGCCTTGTCATGGCTGATCTTGCGACGAACGCCCTCG
>JAYTZB010000952.1:0-2116 GCA_043742085.1 Polyangiaceae bacterium | reverse complement strand
GCCGGTCAGCAATCCAGGAATGCTCTTCGACGTGAAGGACGATGTCGAATAGGCACGCGAATACGATATCGACGTGGCGTGGAGCGCGCTGAGCCGCGGGGCGATGGGGCGCTCGTATCCTGCCCACGGCATGTCGGCGCGCAGGCTGTCGATGCTGAGGAGGACGACGTTCCACGGTTGGTTGGCGGCGGGCGCAGGCGCCGCTGCGTCAGCCTTCGCAGCCGGCGCGGGCGCACGCGCCGGCGTTACGGCCGTCGCACTGGCGCCGGGACTCGGCTCCGTTCGCGGTCGAGGCGGCGACTCCTTCGAGCACGCGACGCCGAGCACGCACATGGCAGAGAGCGCCATCAGCCTGGTCATGCGGAGAGCTTGGTAGCACATCTCAGCGCGAGCCCGCGCGCTCGCGCACCACGGCCACGCCGCGTGGACCGTCGACGAGGATGCGGAGGCCCGCGAAGCGCGGGAGGTACGCGAGCGGCGGCGGCGTCGCGCGGCTGCCCTTCACCTTGCGCAGCGTCACCTGCCGGCGATCGAGGTCGTATTCGGCGTGGTACACGGCGTCGCCCACGTCGACGACCATCGGAAAGGCCTTCTCGAGCATCGAGCTGGTCTCGAACGGCAGCTCGGGCATCGTGAGATCCTTCGCGGAGAGCATCGCGAGGTCGTCGCCGCTCTCCACGCCGAGCTCGACGAGGCGCCGCGCGACCCACTGCTCGAGCGTCGGCGCCGGCTCTTCCCAGGCGAGACCCGCCGCGTGCCCCTGCTTGGCGAGCTGGCCGGCGAGCGTGCGCATGGCGAGGCGCGCCTTGGTGGTCGCCAGCGTGCCGCCGCGAAAGATGCTTCCGCGCAGGAACAGCTGGGCGATCGCCTCGCGGGCCACCGCACCCACGGGCACTTCCTCGCGCACGGCGATGACGCGCTCGGCGTACACCCGCTCCACCTTCGCGAGCACGCGGCCCGACTCCACGTGCACCGAAGCCAGGCGGTCCTCTCCGACACCGGAGCGCGCCACGACCGCCAGGGTCACGGGTGTCGCGCACGTCACCAGCAGCCGCGCCGTCCGACCGGCGCCGAACGCACGGGCCGCGAAGACCACGATGGCCTCCACGTCGCGCGCGTTCTGGACGGCGCTCTCGCGCGCGAGCTCGAGCTCGGTGCCGCCGTTGCTGTACGCCACGTCGCGCCCGCGCTTCCGCGCGACATGCACCACGCGTGCATCCGCGGCGATGGCCACGCGGACCAGCGCCTCGCGGTCGACCTCGGCGTCGTCGTTGCCGTCGCCGCGCCCGGCGCTCTCGAGGCGGTGCACGGCGCGCAGCCGCGCGCGGATGCGCCGGGCCTCGTCGACCGCGAACGCGGAGACGTGATGAACCCCGGGTCGACCGATGCGCACCGCGCGGACGAGCGCCGTCACGTCGCATCCCGCGAGCCGTAGATCGTCCGGGGGATCGGAGGGCGGCGGACCGGGGAGGAACATCGGCCTCCCCACCGCGAGCGCCGCCACGAGATCGATCGCGTCCTCGATGCATCCCGCGTTCCGCGCCTCGACGAGAAATCGCCCCAGAAAAGCGTCGAGCGGGAGCGCGAAGACGCCGCGTCCGCCGTCGGTGAGCGTGCCGTCCTCCGCGAGCACGCCCCACGCGCGCAGATCCGCGCGTGCCGCTTCGAGCGCGTAGGGCTTCGGCGCATCGAGGAGGCGCAGGTCCTCGGGCCTCTCGCCCCACGCTGCCGCGGACATCACGAGAGGCACCAGCGACTCGCGATGGATCTCGGGCTGGGTGGTCTTCGCGAGGCTCGCCGCGTGGCTCCAGAGCCGATAGCAGACACCCGGCGCGGTACGCCCCGCGCGACCTGCTCGCTGCGAGGCGGCGTCGTCGGCGATGGGCGCGAGCACCAGCGATCCGCGACCGTCGACGTAGCGCGTCTGTCGGACGAGCCCGCTGTCGATCACCACGCCGACGCCGGGGATGGTGATCGACGTCTCGGCGACGTTGGTGGCGAGGATCACCTTCTTGCGCGCGGGCTGCGCTCGCTCGAACGCGCGCCGCTGCTCGTCGAGCGTGAGCCCGCCGTGGAGCGGAACGATGGCGAGCGCCGAACCTTCGAGCGCACGCCG
>JAYTZB010000951.1:0-1906 GCA_043742085.1 Polyangiaceae bacterium | reverse complement strand
AGCACCTCGTCGTGGCGGCCCACCACGAGAACGCAGCCCGGCATCTTGCCCGCGTCGATGGCGGCCAGGATCGCGGCATCGACAGCGGCGAAGCGTGTGTCGACGACGGCGTCGCCCTCGACGACGGTGGCCGGCGCTCCCGCGTCGCCGTTCGGGACCCGAGCGTGCACGATCTCGCGAACCGCCGGCGGCGCGGCGGGCGCGCGCTCGGCGGTGCGCCTCGGCGCAGCCGCGCACGCCACGAGCGAGAGCAGCGCAACGACGGCAGCGCGCACCGCCCGCATGACGCTACTTGCGACGCGCGGACTTGATGACGATCGGCTTGAGCGGTGCGTCCTTCGCGAACGGCCCCTGCGCGCCGGTCGGCTCGGCGACCATCTTCTCCGCCACGTCCATGCCGGAGGTGACCTCGCCGATGACGGTGTAGCCCCAGCCGCTGCCGGACTTCGCGGTGTGATCGAGGAAGCCGTTGTCCGAGACGTTGATGAAGAACTGCGCGGTCGCGGAGTGCGGATCGCTCGTGCGCGCCATCGCGACCGTGCCCCGCGTGTTCTTCCGCGTCTTGTCGGCCTCGTTCTCGACGGGGTCCTTGACCGGGCGCTTCTCGTAGCTGGGATCGTAGCCGCCGCCCTGCGCCATGAAGCCGGGGATGACGCGGTGGAAGATGGTGCCGTCGTAGTGCTTCGCATCGACGTACTGGAGGAAGTTCGCGACGCTCTTCGGCGCGCGCTCCTCGTCGAGGGCGATTTCGATGGTCCCGAGATCCGTTTCGACGACGACTGTGGTGGCGGCCATGGGCGGGAGCATACCGAAGTTCCGGTTCGTTGGATCGACCCGGCACCGCGACGGGCGATGGCGATGGCGATGGCACGTGCCGCCCCGTTCGCAGATCCGCCCTCGCTCCACCGATTTGCCGTAAATCTGGCGTTTTCATGCCTAGGTCGACCGTTGGAACGGTCGTCGCAGAGGCTGTCGTCACCATGCGCCTCCACGCGATCCTCGCTTCGGGTGCTTCTTCGGCTGCGGCCTCGATCGCAGCGCGCTCCAAGGAGCGCAGATCTCCGTCCATGCGAGCGGCGGCGACGCCAGCGTTCGCCCGACCGCTCGCATCTCCGCCGAGACCATCGCGCGGGTCTCGAGCCAGACCGAGTCGTGCTCGTGCGGCTCCAGGAGCGGCAGCACGAGCAGCTCGCGCTCCGTCGAGCCGAGCGCGAAGTGCGCTTCCGGCGAGACGAAGAGCTGCACGCTATCGATCGACATCGAGACGGTGGGCGCCGGGGATGCCGAGCTCGAGGTCGTCGACCCGAAGGGCGCGCTCATCGATCGTGCCGCCATCCACGTTCGCCCTGCCGGCCGACGGCAACGAGGAGCTCTTCACGAAGCACGGCATCTCGCACGACTACGGCGACACGTCCGTCGTCGCGCCGGACCCGGCGATCATCATCGGCTCGACCGACATCGAGGACATGATCGCGGTGAGCCCCGGCGACACCACCGTGAAGGTCTACGCGCCGGGCGCAGAGCGCGTCGTTCGGATCCACGTCACGAAGTGACGAGCGCGATCGTCACCGTGAGCACCTTCGATTCGCCGGGCGCCAGCGTCAGGAGGTTCTCGCCCGTGTTGAGCGCGTCGGCGGCTGCCGTCCAGGGCTCGAGGCACACGAAGTCCTTGCCGGCGAGCGTCCAGATCACCCAGCGCCCGAAGTCCGCGCTGGCGCTGACCACGATCGCATCGCCTCCGCGATGCAGGGTGGCGCTGCTCGCTCGGTGATCGACGAGGTGGAGGTCGACCTCCTTGGCGGTGAGATCGATGGGCTTCGTCGCGTCCAGATCGACGGTCGTCTTGGTGACGTTGTCGAACGCGCGCGTCGCACCGGTCGGGATGCGCGCGCGCGGCTTTTCGGCG
>JAYTZB010000950.1:0-6951 GCA_043742085.1 Polyangiaceae bacterium | reverse complement strand
AGTTGCGCAAGCGCGTGAAACGGCTCGAGGTGGAGCGCGAGATATTAAAAAAAGCCACGGCCTTCTTCGCCAAGGAGAGCGGGTGATGTTCCAGCTCGTTGACGCGGAGAAGGCCCACCACCCCGTTCAAGTGGAGCTGACTTTGCGCCAATTTCGTCCAAGGCGTTCGTCCTCCCCCGCTCTACGCTGATCCATCATGAAAATCTTCCTCACCGGCGCGACGGGGTTCATCGGATCGCAGATCGTCCCGCAGCTCATCCAGGGCGGGCATGAGGTGCTCGGGCTCACGCGCTCCGATGCCGGGGCCAAGCAGCTCGTCGCGGCGGGCGCCGACGTCCATCGCGGCGACCTCGAAGACCCGACCACGCTCAGGAGCGGCGCCGAGAAGGCGGACGCCGTCATTCATTGCGCGTTCGACCACGATTTCTCGCGCTTCGTCGAGAACTGCCAGAAGGACAAGCGCAACATCGAAGCGATGGGCGAAGCGCTCGCGGGATCGAAGCGTCCGTTGCTCATCACGTCGGGCGTAGGCATGGGCAGCCGCGGTCCGGGGCAGCTCGGGACCGAGGATTTCTTCGACGAAGCGCACGAGCATCCGCGCAAGCTCTCCGAGACCGCCGGCAACGCTCTCCTCGCGCGCGGCCTCAACGTGTCGTTCATGCGTCTCCCGCAGGTGCATGACACGAGGAAGCAGGGCCTCGTCTCACCGCTCGTCGAGCTCGCGAAGTCGAAGGGGCGCGTCGCGTACCTCGGCGACGGCAAGAACCGCTTCGCCGCCGCGCACGTGTCCGATGTTGCGCTCCTCTACAAGCTCGCGATCGAGCGCGCCGAGCCAGGGGCGCGCTGGAACGCCGTCGCAGAAGAGGGCGTCGCGCTGAAGGACATCGCCGAGGCCCTCGGCCGCTCGTTGAAGCTACCGGTCGCCAGCGTGGCGGGTGACGAGGCGAAGGAGTACTTCGGCTGGATGATGATGTTCGCGGGCACCGACATGATCGCCTCGAGCACCGTCACGCGGGAGAAGCTGGGGTGGAAGCCGGTGGGTCCTGATCTGATCACCGACCTCGATCACCTCGAAGCCTAGCCAGAGCAGCGCCGCTCTCGACGTCGACCGGCCGCCGAGTACCTCGCTGTCAGACGCCGCGCGCCCAGCGTCCCGGCGTCGTACCGACGATGCGGACGAAGTGGCGATTGAGCTGGCTCTGGTCGTAGAGCCCGACCTGCGCTGCGACCTCGCGCGGCCGCACGCCGGCAGCGAGGAGCTCCTTCGCGCGCGCGATGCGGAGGTATGTGAGGTATGCGTGAGGCGGCATCCCGATCTCGGCGCGGAAGGCGCGGCAGAGATGGAACTTGTCGAGCCCGGCGTGGGCCGCGAGGTCGTCGAGCGTGACGTGCTCGCCGAGCCGCGCGCGCAGGAGCTCCAAGGCTTGCCGGACGGGACGCGTGGGCCCGGAGCGGGCATCGGCCGCGTTGGCGAGGGCGGCGAGCGCCTCGGTGATCGCGACCTCGAGGGCAAGCCGGTCCGCGCGGGCGCGCACGGCTTGGTGAAGGCGGCGGAACGCGGCCCCGCGTGGATCACCGCTCGCGAGCATCGCGTGAACGCGCGTGCCTTTTCTGATGAGGGGCTCGACGGCGCTCGGCGGAAACGAGACCACCTGGATCGTGATCGGTCCGTCACGTCCTACGTCGCGATGGACGTCGCCGGGCCCCTTCAAGACGAGCGAGCCGGGGCCGCAGCCGTACTTCTTGCCGCGGTGAGTGAACACGGCGCGGCCCGCGTCGACGAGGCCGATCGCGTACGATTCCTTCATCGCGGAATAGGGCTCGTCTGCCGACCAGCGGAAGGCCCGGAGCCCGGGCACCGAGACCTCCAGCGCCTGCATGCGGATCGCCACGACCCGAGCTTAGGCGGCGGGGCCGGACGGTGCTGGGCAATCGTGGCGGTCGCTATTCGCCAACTCCGCCCAAGACCGCGCCGTCATGGCTCGCTACGACTGCGACCATGATTCGAGACAAGGTCGTGATCATCACCGGAGCGAGCAGCGGGATCGGCGAGGCGACCGCGCTTCTGCTCGCAGAGCGCGGCGCCAAGATCGTGCTCGGCGCGCGGCGCAAGGAGCGACTCGCGACGCTCGCGAAGCGCCTGGGCGGCGACGTTGCGTACGCGGCGACGGACGTGACGAAGCGGGAGGACGTGATGGGGCTCGTGAAGCTGGCGGTCGATCGGTTCGGCAAGCTCGACGTCTTCGTCGGCAACGCCGGGATTGCGCGCCTCGGGCTCCTGGATGAGATCGCGGTCGACGACTGGCTCGCGATGATCGACGTGAACCTGAACGGGTTTCTCCACGGGGTCGCCGCCGCCTTGCCGCTCTTCCGGAAGCAGGGCTTCGGTCACTTCGTCACCGTGCTGTCGACGTCGGGCCTTCGCGTCGTTCCGCAGCAATCCGTCTACGCGGCAACGAAGAACGCGGTGCGCACCATCCACGAGGGACTTCGGCAGGAAGCGGGGCCGCATCTGCGCGTCACGGGGATCTCGCCCGGTTACGTCCGGACCGAGCTTGCCGACTACATCGAGGATCCCGCCGCGAGGGCGAAGATCGTGGAGAGCATGAGCACGCTGGCGATCGGTCCCGATGCCATCGCGCGCGCCATCGCGTTCGCGATCGAGCAGCCTGCCGACGTCGACGTGGGCGACATCGTCGTGCGGCCCACCGCCCAGACGTGAGCCGCGAAGGACTCCTCCTCCGTACTCAGCGAATGCCGCTCGCGACGCGCCGGCCACCGACGGCGAGGCCGCTCGGCACCGACGTGGGGACGGCCTTGTCGAAGTCGCCGTCGCTCGCCGACTGGAGGAACGCGATGACCGCGGCGCGGTCACCGTCGTCGGGAGACCGTAGATTGCGGAAGCTCGGGTCCGCGTTGTCGTCGATGCGCCGGTAGATGTCGAAGACCTGGTCGAGGTTCGCCGCCCGGCCGTCGTGCATGTAGGGCGCCGTTCGCATCACGTTGCGGAGCGAGGGCGTGCGGATGGCTTCACCGCCTCGCGTGAAGCGATGGAGCGCGAAGTCCGACAGAATCGGACCGGAGGTGGCACCGCGAGCAGCCACCGTCGCGGAAGATCGCGACGCCTTGCTGTGCCTGCGCGCTGATCGCATTCGCGTCGCCCGCGAGCCACTGCTGGTACGAGGGCACCGTCACGATGGTTCTCTCGAAGGTGGCGATGGCGCGCACGATGGCGGTGTCGTCGATGGTCGTCGATGCCCCGAACGCCGCATCGAACTCGGCGACGTACTCCGGAATGCCGGCGAGTCGCCTGGCGAGCTCGGGAAAGATCGACGTCTCGTCGAACGACCCACCGCGCATCTCGGTCTCTCCGGTGATCGGGCCGCGCGCCTGCGACTCGAGCGAGCGAGCGCGGAGGTCCCAGTACATCGGCGCCTGCGTGGCGTCGGGGCTCGGCTCCAGGGCCGTCCATCCATTCCAGGCCGCGTCGAGCACGGTGAGCGCGGCGCGCTTGGTGCGCTGGCCTCGTGTTCCGATGGAAACGCCACGGCCGTCGCTGTAACCAAACCCGGGGTCGTGACAGGACGCGCAGGCGACGTCGCGATCCCCGGAGAGGATCGGGTCCCAGTAGAGCAACCGACCGAGCTCGTCGCACCTGTGAAGAGCCGGCGCATCGCTCGCGGAGCGTTGAAGGAATGCATCAGTCGCCCAGGCGCGAAGGCAGCGAGAAACGGATCACAGACCATACGGTTTGTGGCGCTGGCGTGACCGCTTTGCATCGATGTGTGCGCGAGGGTACTCCTCCGAGCGCCGGCTTCGTGCCGGCTCGGTCGCCTACGCCGCGGGAGCTGGGCAGGCTCTAGGGAGCCGGCTTCTGCGTGAGCGCGCCGAGGTAGTCGCGCTTGCCGATGGCGACGCCGGCCTGGCGGAGGAGCGCGTACGCCGTCGTGAAGTGGAAGAAGAAGTTCGGCAGCACGTGCTCCATGAAGTAGTCGGCGCCCGTCATCGTCTTGCCCTCCCAGCGCGGCTGCGTGACCGAGCGCGTCGCAGCGGACTCGAAGTCCTTCGCCGTGAAGCCGTCGAGGTACGCGATCGCCGATTTGACCCGCGCGCGGAGCTGCTCGATCGTCTCCTCGGTGTCGGGCTGGCTGGGCGCGTCCTTGCCGGTGAGGCGTGAAGCGCCGAGCTTCGTCGTGTCGCACGCGATCTGGACCTGGCGCGCGAACGGGAACTGATCGACGGCGAGACGGAGGCCGAGGAAGTTCTTCGAGTCGAACTTCTTCGATTCCGCATGGGCGGCAGCGGTCTCGAGCCACTTGTCGAGCTGGCCGAGGTGCTTCTTCATCTGGTTGAATGTCTCGAAGTACATGCGCGCATCCTACTCCGCTCTCGCCGCCGCGAGCCTGCTCGTTGCGAGCTGTGCCGCGCACGAGACGCGAGCGCTACCGCCGCGCCGGCCCGTGGAGGCGGGTGGCATCACGGTGACCTATCGGGAGGCCGCGAACGTGTTCGAGATCATGGACAACGTCTCGATGTGGCTGTCCGGCAAGTGCGACGAGGAGTACCGCGCGTACTGGCAGGAGCGCTTCGGCGTCTCGCCGGCCGACGAGCAACGCTTTGCGTCGTACAAGCAGCTGCGCAAGCGCAGCTATCCGAGGCCGCCCAACGACGCAGCCGACGGAAGCGACGCGCGCCCGGCATCCCTCTTCGCTCCACGGAAGCCGGTCGATCGTCTCGCAGACGCCTTCTACGATTCGGCGACCGTCGACGAAGCGCTCGCGAAGCTGGCCGGCGTGGCGACTCCGGAGGACATCGCCGAGCTCAGGGCGTTCTACGCCGTATACCGCCCTCAGTACGAATCGTTGCTCACCGAGAGCCAGCTCTATTTGCCAATCGCCGCCGTCATCCAGAAGAAGCTCGAAGAGGCTCGTGCCGATACGTATACGGCAGACCTCGCGCGCTTCTACGGAGTGACGGATCTCCCGCGATTCACCGCGCTCTACGTCTGGTGGCCGCCGGTCGAGAACGTCACCGCGAACACTCGAGGCCGCTTCTTGCTGCTCAAGTACCATCCCGCGAAGCACGGCCGTTCGGCGATGTCCGACATCGACATTCCAATTCACGAATTCGCTCATTACATATCGGCGCACCAACCCGAGGAGCAGAAGCGGGCGCTGACGCGAACGTTCCTGGCGGGTTGCGATCCGACCGCGTACGTCAAGCCAGTGAAGATCCTCGAGGAGCCGCTGGCCGTTGCTCACCAGAAGCTTTTCCTGAGCGTGGCCGATCCGCAGCGCTTCGATGCGAGCGTCCCCTGGTACGGCGGCGATCGGTGGATCGATCCGTTCGCCAAGGCGGTGTACCCGGAGCTGAAGGACGCGCGCGCGCACGGTCGCATGATCGACGACGCGCTCATGACGAGCGCCGCAGAGAGCTGCGCGGTGCTCTACGCAGCCCGTCGCCGTTAGGCCGCAGGGCGCGGCGGTGGCGGGTTTCGCTTCAGCTCGGCAGCGACGGCGAGACCTTGGGCGTTGAGGTCGATGTCCATCGCGAGCACCTCCCACTCGGCCGCGCCGAAGCGCAGGTCCCTCGACTCGGACTCGCGTTCGATGGCCTCGCGCCACGCGGTGCGCAGGCGCTCGGTGATCACCTCGACGGTCTCTGCTCCGCGCGCCGCTTCCTCGACCCACGCGTCGGCACGGTCGATCCACGCGTGGAGCTGCCTCGCGATCCCGTCGATGTCCGTCGACGCGCCGAAGTGCGTGAGGCATGCATGCTTCTCGCCGAGGCCGCGGATGCGATCGATGCTGATGCGGGCCTCCTTGGCGTCGAAGTTCGTGGGGCTCGTCGTGGCCAGCGCGAAGAGGCCGTGCTTCTGCAGCGCCGGGTAGACGAGCCCGAACGAGTCGCCCGTGTAGACGCTCTCCGTCGCGGGATCGTCGACGACGAAGTGGTGATTCGCGTGTCCCGCGGTGTGGAGGACGCGAAGCGTGGCGCCGCCCAGCTCGAACGTCTCGCCTTCCGCCAGCGCACGCACGCGCTCCTTCGGGATCGGCTCGATCTTTCCGTAGAGCTTCGCAAAGCGCTGCTCGCCGTAGACGGCGGTGGCGCTCTTCACGAGCTTCGTCGGGTCGATGAGATGCTTGGCGGCCCGAGGATGCGCGAGCAGCGTCGCACGAGGACACGCCGCGAGCAGACCGCCTGCGCCTGCCGCGTGATCGAGGTGCGCGTGCGTGACCACGATCCAGCGCACGTCGTCCACCGTGCGACCGCTCTCGGCGAGGGCGGCGAGCAGCTTGGGACGCGCGTGCGAGGTCTCGGTCTCGATGAAGGCGCACTCGCCGCCGCCGATGCGCAGGTAGGCGGCAGTGAACTGCGGAGTCCGTGCGTCACAATCGATCGTGATGCGCGTATGCGCCGGTGAGGTGGTCACCAGCGCATTCTAGTCCGAACCCGCGTACCTGCGGCGGTCGGGTCAGGCGCCTTCGGCCGGGGCCCGGGCGCCGCTCCGCGGCTCGCGCGCCACCTGGACGATCGCTTGCCCGAGCTTGTGGACATCGAACGGCTTGACGAAATGAAGCGCGAACCCGGCGGCTTCGACGCTCGCCTTGTCGCGGTCCGACGACCGGCCAGTGACCGCGATCGCCGGAATGCCTTCGAACCCCGCCAGGGCGCGCACCGCGACGAGCAGCTCGAAGCCGTCCATGTCCGGGAGCGTGATGTCGAGGAGCAGCACCTCGGGTTTGAACGTGGCCAGGGCTTCGAGCGCCTGGCGCCCGGTACCTGCAATCTGCACACGCGCGCCCTGCCGTTCGAGGAACAGCTGCAGCAGCTCGGCGCCGTCCTCGTTGTCATCGGCAACGAGGATGGCCACGTCGCGCAGGGGCGCTTCGGTCGAGCTCATCGGCCCGCGATCTAGCCTGATGGCAGCCCGGATAGAAGGCGGGCGTG
>JAYTZB010000949.1:0-1710 GCA_043742085.1 Polyangiaceae bacterium | reverse complement strand
CCGCCGGGATGGATGACGAAGCGCTCGAGCGCGAGGCGCCGCTCCTTCTTCGCGAAGCGATAGACCAGGCGCAGGCGCGCGCCGCTCTCGGCCTGCGCGCCGGTTCCTTCCCCGGCGTCTCCGGCGTGGAGCGCGATCGCCGCCGCCGCCACGTGCGAGCACGGGTCGGCCTTGCCTCCGCAGTCGCAGGACCACTCCTCGTCCTCGATGTAGAGCGTCACGGTCGGAGCGACGAGGTGTCCCGGCGCGCGGACACGCAAGGTGACCTCATTCGCCTGCTGCGAGGATCGCGTGACGCACTTCTCGCGGGCGAGCTTCACGCCTTGCCCCCAGACTGCGGGGAAACAAGCTTTGCGCACAGCGTCGAGAAAGGACTGCATATTCGAAGGGGGTATGTTTGTATCAGGCAACGGGCCCGGGCGCGTGATTTGCGCGCGGCCCGGCAGCTGCTAAAGAGGTTGGCTTGAAACGAAGCATCGGTGTGGACGTTCGCATTCGGTCGCTCGTGCTCGCCAGCACGCTGGTCAGCAACCTCGCCTGCGCAGGTCTCGCCGGTCTTGCAGCTGTTGCAGGTCTGGCAACGAGCGCGTGCGGCTCGACGACCGAGACCACGTCCGCGCCGGCACCCGCCGCGACCACCACGCCTGCTGCGCCCGCGACCGTCGCCGCGGACGAGCTAGCGATCGACGAGGTCGCCGTCTATCAGGCGGTCAAGGTCACGGTCGTGAAGGGCGGCGCCGTCGTCAAGAAGCTGAACGCCCCGATCATCGCCGGTCGTCCCGCGTTCGTGCGCGTGTTCGTGAAGGCCATCGGCCGCACGCGCCCGAAGATCGAGGCCGAGCTCCGCGTGACGCGTGCGGGCAAGGACGATCTGATCCTGAAGGACAGCGGCAGGGGCGTGCTGCCCGTGCTCGACGACGGCCTCCTTGCCCAGACGCTCAACTTCGAGATCCCCGCCGAGGACATGACCGCCGACGCCACGTTCGCCGTGAAGGCGGGCGTCAAGCTCGCGAGCGGCGACGTCGTGGCGTTTCCCGCCGACGGCACGAGCGTCCCGTTCGCGGCAAAGACCGCGTCGCAGAAGCTTCGCGTGACCTTCGTTCCCGTCGCGTACCAGTCGGCCGACGGCACGAGCCTCACGCCGGATCTCGCCGACACCTCGGCACTGAAGGACACGCTCTTCAAGATGTATCCGGTCGCGGATGTCGAGATCACGATCCACGCGGCGCTCAAGTGGTCGACGCCCGTGGCCGCCGACGGTCCCGGATGGGACCAGCTGCTCTCGGGCATCCTGCAGGTGCGCAAGGCGGACAACGTCGACCGCGACGTGTACTACGTCGGCGTCTTCACCCCGAAGCCCACCATCGATCAGTTCTGCGACCAGGGCTCGTGCATCCTCGGGATCGCGCCGCAGGCCGACGAGAAGAGCGTCGGCCTCCGCGCGGCTCTCGTGCTCGGTTACGACAACCGCAGCGCCGGCGGCACCCTCGCGCAGGAGCTCGCGCACGCGATGGGACGCGCGCACGCGCCGTGCGGAAACCCGGCCGCCATCGACGGCAAGTTCCCCTACTCGGGCGGCAGCATCGGCGTGTTCGGCTACGACCTCCTCACGAAGGAGCTCCTCGATCCCGGTGATCGCTGGCGCGACTTCATGAGCTACTGCAGCCCGGTCTGGACCTCGGACTACACGTTCCAGGGCATCTACGACCG
>JAYTZB010000948.1:0-3399 GCA_043742085.1 Polyangiaceae bacterium | reverse complement strand
GCGCGTGCTCGAGGGAGCCGCAGCTCGAAGGTGCTTCCGCGACCGACGCCTTTGCTGTGCGCGCGCACGCTGCCGCCGTGCAGCGTGATGAGGGTCTTCACCAGCGCGAGACCGAGGCCGAGACCGCCCTCCGCGCGATCCGTCGAACGCGGACCCTGGAAGAACGTCTCGAAGAGCCGAGGCAGCTGATCGGCCGGGATGCCCATGCCATCGTCGATCACGTCGACGACGGCATCATCGCCGTCGAGCGACGCGCGCACCACGATATGGGCTCCCGGACCGCTGTATTTGGCGGCGTTCGTGAGCAGGTTCGCCAGCACCTGACCGAGGCGAATCGGATCGGCATCGACGTCGAAGCCCTCGCGCGGGACGTCGATGGCGAGGTTCTGCGCCTTCTGCTCGAAGAGCGGGCTCGCCGTCTCGACCGCGCGCGCGACCAGCTCGGCGAGCGGAACGCGCGACTTCTTCAGCTCTATCTTGCCCTGCACGACGCGAGACACATCGAGCAGATCGTCGACGAGGTGAACGAGGTGGACGACCTGCCGCTCGATGATGTCGCGCTCGCGGTGGAGATGACCGGGCTCCTTCATCTTCATGAGCTGGAGGGAAGTGACGATCGGGGCCAGCGGATTCCGTAGCTCGTGACCGAGCATCGCGAGGAACTCGTCCTTTGCGCGACCTGCCGCCTCCGCGTCTGCGAGAAGATGCGCGCGCTCCTTGTTCGTCTGCTCGAGCGCTCGCCGCGCGCGAACCTGCTCGGTCACGTCGATCGCGACGGCCATCATGCCGAAGACGATGCCGTCGTCGTCGCGCGTCGGCTCGAGGTTGAACTTGAAGAAGCGATCCTCGAGCGGACCGCCTGCCGTCCTCGTGAGAGGGATGAGCATCTCCTCGGTGACGAACGGCTCTCCGAGGCGATAGACCCTCTCGAGGATGCCCGGCAGCGGGGTGTCGCGGAGCTCCGGAAAGGCATCGAGATACGCCCGCCCGCGGACATCACGACCGACCATGGCGAGATAGAGCGGATTCGCGATCTCGAAGACGTGATCTGGACCGGTCATGAGCGCTGTCGCCACCGGCGCCTGCAGGAGCAGGTTGCGGCGCTCGCTCGCGTAGCGAACGCGAGCCCTCGCGCTCACCACGTGCTCGCCGACCTGATCGAGGAACCCGCGATAGGCGTCGTCGAACGGCAGCCGTGGATTCAGCCCGCAGACGAGCGTCTCCTGCGCGCCTTGAATGGGCAATACATAAGCCTCGGTGACCGGCACGGGCGAGACCGCAGCGGTCGCCGGGCCGGGCAGCGTCACGTGCCCGGCCTGCTGGAGGGGATCCGCGACCCGCAGCGCGACGAACGGAACGTCGTTCGAGGCGGTCGCGAGGACCTCGGCCGCGATACGCGTGACGTCGCTGGGCCCCTCGGCAGCGAGAAGTGCCTGCGCGAGCGACCGCAGGACCTTGATGCGACGCACCGAGAGCACGCGTTCGGTGGTCTCGGTGCACACGACGAGCGTGCCGACGATCTTCGCGCCGTCGTAGACCGGCGAGTATCCGTAGCTCCAGTAGATCTCTTCGAGGCGGCCGTTGCGGAGGAACGGAACGAGGGCGTCCTCGTTCCAGCTCGCCTTTCCGCTCTGCATCACGTCGTCGATCTGGGGTCCGATGATCGGCCAGGTCTCCTGCCAGCACTCGCGCCCGCGTTGCCCCATGGCGGTGGGATGCTTGCCGACGCCGAAGCTCGGCATGTAGGCGTCGTTGTAGAGCTGGATCAGCTCCTCGCCCCAGAACAGGAACATCGGATGGCGAGAGTGGAGGACGATCCCGACCGTCGTCTTCAGGCTCTCGGGCCACGATTCCGGTGGGCCGAGCGGCGTACGTGACCAGTCCACGCTGCGCGCGAGCGCGCCGCAAACGCCGCCGCCGGACAAGAAATGCGGCACGCCCATCGCCGCGTGAGCGGTACCACGAGCAGTGGGCGCGCCGCCGTCGGTCAAGGGATCAGCTCGCCTTGTCGACGAGCGCCTTGAGGTCCGTCCAGGACTTGTCGACGCGCATTTTCATGTCGTCCCACGTGAGGGCAGTCGCGGTGTCGACGCCCTTCATGTCCTGGGCGAACGCCGTGCGCCGCGTGCGGATCGCCGCGAGGTTCGCGTCGAGATCGACCTTGGCCTTGCCGGTGGCGGTCTTCGATTTCGCTTCGAGGATATCGATCTTCTTGTCGAGATCGATGAGGTCGGTCTGCACCTTGTGCCGGTAGTCCTCGCGCCGCTTGCCGAAGTCTCCCTCCGCGGCGGCGATCTTCTTGTCCGCCTCGGCCTGCGCGCTGTTCGACTTGTCAGCGGCCTCCTTCTTCGCTTCGGCGATCTTCTTGTCGGCTTCGGCTTGCGCCGCGTTCGCCTTGTTCTGATCGTCGGCGGCCTTGTCGCATCCGGCCGCGCACGCGAGCGTGAGCGTGAGGGCGAGAGCAGAAGAAGCAAAAGTCGTGAATCGAGTCATGGGAAGGTCTCCTTGGTTCGCCCCGCGCTGAGCAATGTACGTGCCCGCCGACAAACCGCGCGCTGCATGCGGTTTGCAGGCTTCGCAGAGCTCCGTTTCGTAGCGAAGCGCCCCAGACGCCCCAGCGCGTCGCCCCACCGAGCTCCACCGTTGGCGATGGAAGTGGCACCCGCTCCCCCGAGCGGCGATAATTCGAGCGACTCGGGGGGAACCGAGGAGCTCGTTCATCCCGATGCTGTGGAGCGCTGCGGTCCGGCAACTCTCGGTCCGAGGTCTCAGGCGCACGCCGCCGATCTGGCGTGAAGCGCGGATGTTCCAGGAGCTCGCCGAGCTCCGGCGTGATCCGATCGCCAAGGGCGTCGGGCTCCCCGCGGGGCACGGACGACCCGTGTTCCTCATCCCCGGCTACATGGCTGGCGACGCGTCGCTCGCGCCGATGGCTCGCGCGCTCCGCGCCGCGGGGTGGGAGCCCGAGCGCGCAGGCGTTCGGCTCAACGTCGGCTGCGCGAACGAGATGGTCGGGCCCATCGAGGCTCGGCTCGCGGCGCACGTCGCTGCGAACGGCGGACAGAAGTCGGTCATCATCGGTCAGAGCCGTGGCGGCACGTTCGGCCGCTGGCTCGCCGCGCGACGACCGGATCTCGTCGCCGGGCTCATCGCGCTCGGCTCGCCGCTGCGGGACCCGCTCGCGGTGAACCTGCTCGTGTTGATGAACCTCGGCGTGGTCGGCACGCTGGGGACGCTCGGAGTTCCGGGCGTGCTCTCGACGCGATGCATGCGGCTCGATCGCTGCTGCGAGCCGGCATGGCGCGAGGGCACGGCGCCGCTCGCGCCGGACGTCCCGTTCCTCTCGGTCTATTCGCGCTCGGACGGTATCGTCGACTGGCGCGCGTGCCTCGATCCCGC
>JAYTZB010000947.1:0-2214 GCA_043742085.1 Polyangiaceae bacterium | reverse complement strand
TCGTGTTCGCGGCCGCCTGTGCCTCGCCGCGCGGGCTCCTGCCGCTGACGGCGCGGGTGCCGGTCTACCTCGGCGAGATCTCCTTCTCGATCTACATCTTCCACTATCCGGTGCTCTGCACGCTGCGGTGGATGGTCGGCGCCAGGCTCGACGCGATGGCTCCGAATGCGACGGTGCTCGAAGCACGGCTCGTCATCGTGACCGCCATCGCGGTGGTGATGGGCGTGGCGGTCGCCGCGCACCATCTCGTCGAGAAGCCCGCGCGTCGTCTGGCGCGTCGCTGGATCGATCGACGCTATCCGATCATGCTCGGTACGCGCGACGCTCGGGAGTCGAGCGAATCAGCGCCTGCGGCCGCTCGGAATGCCGCCGAATGAGTTGGGGCCGCCGTCGGTGAACGAGCCCGCCGTCACCTCGGTGTGATCCTCGCGGATCTGGAATTGGGGAGGAGGCGCGGGCTGGCGGCGCCGGGCGTTGCCCATCACGCGGCACACCTTCCGCCACGACTCGAGCGCGTCGACCGCGGAGCCGAAGCGCTTCTCCCGCTCGCGGGACATGATCTTGGAGAGGAACTTCTCGATCGCCGCCGGCCACGTGTCGCCGGTGGTCTGCGCGAGCGTCGGCGGATCGCGATCGAGCTTGAGCGCGATGAGCGTGAGCGCGTTCGAGCCCTCGAACGGCAGGCGGCCGGTGAGCGCACGGAAGGCTACGGCGCCCAGCGCATAGAGATCCGCGCGCTCGTCGACGCGCGCCGAGCCACGCACCTGCTCCGGCGCCATGTACGCGAAGCTCCCGAGCGTCGCGTCGAAGGCGGTGAGCGAGGGCTCGCTTCGCCGAGAGGCGTTCGACTTCATCTTCGAGACGCCGAAGTCGAGGATGCGAGTGCGCTCCTCGTGATCGCCCTGGGCGATCTCGTCGGGCGTCAGCTTCCGCTTCTCGATGAAGAGGTTCGCGGGCTTGATGTCGCGGTGCACGACGTGGGCGTTGTGCGCGGCGCTCAATCCCTGGAGGGCGTCCTCGACGATCGGCGCTACCTCGGCGAACGACAGGTACTGCTCACGCCGGAGGCGCTCGTCGAGCCCCTCCCCCACGAGGCGTTCGAAGGCGATCCAGAGGCGACCGTCCTTCTCCTTGCCGGCGCCCAGGATCGCAGCCACGAACGGCGACTGGATCTGCTTCGCGATGTTGGCTTCGCGATTGAAGCGCGCGACCAGGTCCGGGTCCTGGGCGGCACGTTCGTGGAGGACTTTGAGGGCGACCTTTTCGCCTCCGCGGCCCTCCGCAGCGTACACCTCGCCCATCCCACCTTGGCCGATCAGCCGGCGGATCTTGTAGATCCCGCCGATTATCGATCCTGGCGCCAGGCCAGGCTCGGAAGCCATATCCCGGCGAGCGTAGCACGGCATCGCCGCCCGGCGACAAGCACTGGCTTGGGCCCGAACCATCAAAGTCCCGCGGCAATTCCAGGAATCGACCTGGCGAACCGCTGTTGAACCACGCCGCGACCCCCTCTAACCTCGCCAGTCCGCCCGGAGCGACACAAGCCTTGGCCGCCGGGCTCGCGTGGTTAGCTTCCTCACGCGGCCGACCACGTACCGGAGACACACCCCAGAGCCATGCGAAGCGTCCAAGACGTCGAGGCCTACCTCGAAAAGATGAACCGGCGGTTTTCTCACGTCGATGACAACGCGAGCACCTTCCTCGTCCACAGCGGCGGGAACATGCCGCCCACGGTACTGCGGGTCGATCCCCCGCTCGTCGTGCTCCGCGTGCACGTCGGGGACATCGACGGAGATGCGAGCAGCAACGGCGAGCTCTATCAAAAGCTGCTGACCATCAACGCCAAGTCCCTCGTGCACATCAGCTTCGGCCTGGAGGACGGAAAGATCGTCCTGTGCAGCGCGTTGGAGCTCGAGAACCTCGACTACAACGAGCTCGCCGCCGCGCTCGACGAAATTGACGTCACCCTCGCCCAGCAGGTCGCCAAGCTCGCGGAGCTCTCGAAGGCCGCCCACTCGTCCCGTCCAAGGAAGGCCTGATCATGGGCATCTTCAGTCGCCTCGCCCAGCTCATCAAATCGAACCTGAACGATCTCATCAGCAAATCCGAAGACCCGGAGAAGATGCTGAACCAGATCGTTCTGGACATGAACAACCAGCTCGTCGAGGCGAAGAAGCAGGTCGCTTCCTCGATCGCCGACGAGAAGCGGCTCGC
>JAYTZB010000946.1:0-7738 GCA_043742085.1 Polyangiaceae bacterium | reverse complement strand
GCGTTCGGGGACGCGCTCGATGGCGCCTACGCGGGTGTGTTCGACGAGGTGGTGTTCGCGGTGCTGGACTGGTCGGAGGAGCGGCGCTTCATTCGCCCGTTCGTCGAGCGGTTCGCATCGTGACCGACACGCGACGTCCGCGCGGCCGCGGCACGCCGCAGAGGACGTCGGCCTTCCGCTGCGCGATGCCGTGCATCCAGCGACTTCGTGCTTCGCCGCCGAGGACCCATAGTGATCGCGGCGCGACGTCGAGCACCGTGCGTCGATCGCCGTCGGGGTCCACGAGGTCGAGCAAGCATGGTGAGCCGAGGCTCACCGCCACCACGGTCGGGCCGAAGCCGGGAAGATCGTGGTGAAGGCCGATGCCCTGACCCGGCGCGTACTCGTTCACCACCACGTTGACGACATCGTCCACGAGGAAGCCTTCGCGCTTCACGCGCGCGGCAAGTGGCGCGACCCACGACGGCAGCGCACCGAGAATGCGCGCGTGGGCCTTCGCGCTGCCGTACGACATCCCGTAGATCTGCCGGCGACGCGCCCACTCGGCGAGCCAGGGCTCGCGATCGATCGCCTCGAGGAGCGCGCGCTCCTCGGCGGTCGTGACGTAGTCCTCGACGTAGGCGAGCCCGGGTACGGCCGGCACCGGCAGCTTCATGACCGGTAGCTCGAGCTCGAGCAGTGAGAGCTGTCGCACGCGAACAACCTAGCGCGACGGAGTCTTCGATCGAGCGCGAGCATGAACGCACGCCGGCGGTCTGCTACATCACCGCGGATGGTGGCGCCGCCGCGGGTCTTCCTTCTCTCGCCGGCGCGTCTCGACGGGGAGCGCGGCAGGCAGCTCTTCCAGCCGGTCACGCTCTTCCCGGTGGCGAAGGCGCTGCGCACGCGCGAGGGCTGTCCCATCGGCGACGTCTTTCGCTTCGTGAGCGGCCTCTATTTTCGAGGCAAGCTCGCCTACGGTAATGCGTTCGCGCGCGCTCCCGCGAGCGCACCCTGGATGGGCAACGGCGCGCTCGTCATCACGCAGAATCGCGGCATGGTGCCGGTGCACACGCGCGTGTGCCTCGAGCACCTCGAGGCCTTCGCGAGCACCGACATCCACGCGAACGAACCGGCCTTTCGTAAGCCGTTCGCGCGCGATGCGCAGCTCGTCGCGGATGCCATCGGCAACGACGGCGAGGTGGTGCTCCTCGGCAGCATCGCCAGCGCGAAGTACGTCGACGTTCTCGTCGAGGTCTTCGGTGATCGACTGCTCTTCCCGAGCGCGTTCGTCGGCCGCGGAGACATGAGCCGCGGCGGGCTCCTCTTGCGAAGCGTCGATGCGAAGCAGGAGCTCGACTACATCCCGGTGAAGGGCGCCGTGCGCCACGGCGCCCGTCCGCCGAAGCTCACACCCCGCCGGCGGTCTTCGCGATCCTCGTAGCGCGTGCCGTCCACTTGATCCGCGCCTTCGCGCGCTCGCCATCCCGCGTGCGCTGCTCGCCGCGCGGCGGAAGGGCCGCGAGCAGCTTGGCCGTCGCCTCGGTGATCTCGGCGATGGCCTTGTCGAAGGCCTCGACGTCCGCCTTGCCGGGCGCGCGGAGGCCGCTCACCTTGCGGACGTACTGGAGGGAGGCCGCCTGGATCTCGTCAGGCGTCGTCGGTGGCTGGAAGTTGTGGAGGACGCGGATGTTGCGGCACACGCTCCTCGCGTACGAGCGCGCAGGCGTTCCGTCAAGCTGCTCAGCGGTTCGGGGGCGACGAGGGCCGACGTCCGTGGCCGCGCGGCTTCGGGGGAACGCGCGCGGGAATGGGCGTTCCGATCGGCTGCACCTTCGCCGCTGCTCCGACCTCGGCCGTGGCGGCATAGGCTGCGGTCGCAGTCGCGCTCGCGCTCGCGCTCGCGAGGCCGGGCTCGGGACCGGTCACGATGGGTCCCGTCGCGAACGTCGGTGCGACGGGCTCGGGCACCGCGGCATCACGCACCGCGCCGACCGCGAAGCGGAACGTGAGCGCGACGCCGATGACCACGGCGAAGAACACCATCGGCGCATCCGCGAAGATCGCGAGAACGCGCGTCTTCATCAGCGAGAATGCACGACGTATCGATGCCGGAAGGAGCCTCGGGACGTGCACGCGAGGTAGTCAGTCGGGGAACCACGAAAGTTCCCGAACGGCTCACCTTATTTTCGCGTCGCGGTCACTCCCGCGCCGTCGCGCTCAGGGGAGCGCCTTGAACCAGTTGTAGACGTAGCCACGGTAATATTCGCGGACGGTATGGTTCCACTCCGGCGGATCCTGCGCGCCGAAGGCCGACGTGTCCTCACAGAAGGTGAGGCTGCCCGCGGGCGCCGAGCAGGGCGTCTGGATCTGGCAGTAGCCCATGTCCGTTCCGTCGCTCGTGACCTGCGGGATCTTGGCGCCGGGCCCGCCGCACTTGTCGAGGCCGGTCCACTTGGTGATGACGTTCCGCCCGAGGCTCGGGACCTCGTTCGTGTCGTAGGTGCGCGTGGTGACCAGGACAGGCAGGCGCCCGCAGTGCTTCGAGTCGCCGCCGCCGGGGCCGCCGTCACCCACGGCGATGGCCTTCACGTAGCCGGCGCGATTGCACCCGAGGTGGTCCGCGAAGTGCCCGCCGTAGCTGAAGCCGAACGCGAGGACGCGGGCCGGGTTGATGCAGTACGTCTCGCCGAGCTGCTTCACCATCTCGTCGAAGAACGCGAGGTCGACGTTGCCGGCGATGTCCCAGTACCCGCCCTTGGCGTCCGGGTAGACCACGAACGCTTCGTCGTTCGTGTAGCTCTCCATCTGGAACCAGCTCTCGAAGTCGGCGCCGTTGGTCTCGATGCCGTGGAACGTGAGCACCACGGGATAGGTCTTGTTCGGGTCGTAGTTCTTGGGGCCCCACACGTGGAACGTGCGGCCCTTCGGCGTCGTGTAGTCGGCATGAACGGCGGCGGCGCGGGCGGTTCCGCACGCAGCGCTCGTCGTGGCGACGACCGGGGGAGACCAGGCGCCGTCGGCGGGCGCGCCGGGCGTCGTCGAGGTGGCGGTGGGCGCGGGCATCGCCGGATCACCGCTCGACGTGCCGGCCGTATCGGCGGGCGGAGTCAGGGTGGCCGGCGGCGACGTCGCGTCGTCACTGCAGGCAGCGAGAAGACCAAGGGCGACCAGCGTCGAGAGCAGAAGGGAGCGGGGCATCAGGTCGGTGTGTAGGTTGATGCGCCCGGACGAGCTCGTCAACTGGACGATTCGGGTGACACAAGAATGATCCAGTCCAACTGTCGGGAAATGCTCGGCGGCGGGCACTGAGGCGCCTCTCGGGTGGGCGCTCGCGGACGCCTCGCACGGCTCCCGGGCGCGAGCGGTCGCGAGGTCCGCTCCATCGGTCGCGGCGCGTCCTCCGCCGACCGGGCTCGTTCGCGCCCTGCGCCGTAGGTTGATTCTCGATGCACCATGCAGCCATCGCGAGCGGGTTCGAGGGCACTGTCCTGATGTCGACGGTCGCCGCGCTGGGCATCGGCGCGCACCTGGCGCGCGCGCGACTGGCGCGACCGCCGAGCAGCGAGCCGAGCAGCGAGGGGAGGGACGAGACCGGTAACGCGGCCAGGCGCTCGCTCGTGACGCTCGCCCTCCATCCGCTCGCGCAGCTGCTGTTCGTATGCGCGCTGGTCTACGTGAACCAGGTCCTCTTCGGCGCGTTCATCCTGCGCGCGCACGGAGGCAGCACGGCGTTCATCGGCCAGTACATCCCGGGCGAGTGGTTCGTCATCGGAAGGCACGACCCGTTCGTGCAGCTCGTCGCCCGACACGCCGGTGACGGACGATGGCTGTCGCCCACGCTTCTCCGCGTGCAGGCGTTCCTCGAGCTGCCGTTCACCATGTTCGCGTATCTCGCGGTCGCGCGTCTTCTCGGGCGGCGTGTCTACACGACGCTGTGCAAGCCGGTCGTCCTGGCGCTCGCGGCGCTCTCGTTCTCGGTGACGTTCTCGCTGGTGGAGCTGTCGCTTCCGAACCCGTACACCACCGACGATCTCGTCCTGCGCGCCGTCGCGTGCGTCCTGGTGCCCGTGTATGTTGCATGGATTGCGAGGCGCGAGGAGTCTCGGTCGCCCGCTTCGCTCGCGCCCCGCGGACCCTCGGGTGTGCTCGGGCAGCTCGCGTTCCTCGCCGGCGCCGGCGCCATCTCGTACGTCGTGCTCGCGCTCTACGACGCGTTCCTCCTCTACAACCTCGCTCACCTCCCGCGCTACGCGTCGGGCATCGCGCTCTCGCTCGTCATCGCAGTCCTGGCCTCCTACGCGGCGCCGCGCGTCGATGGTACCCTTGCGCGCGCCACTCACAGGCGGGTCGCGCGCGTCCCTTCTCCCGCCGTCGACATCTGCGTGTCGGCGCTCCGCACGTTCACCGTCCTCTTCTTCGTGCCGTCGCTCTCGCTCCGCTACTGGGGCGCGCACCCGACGGCGGCGGCGTGCGGGCTCCTCGTGGTCGTGCTCGCCATGGCAGGAGGCGCAGCGAGCGCCCTCCGCCGGTCGCGCCTGCCGGCGGCCGGGATGGTGCGGCTCGCCGTGGCCGGCGGGGTCGCGCTCGCGCTCGGGACGTGGGCGGCGCACGTCGTCCTCGTGTCGGCCTCGCACGGCATGCCGGAGCTGCTCCTCGCGCGGCTGGCACTTTCGTTCCTGGTGACGGCAATCACGAGCTTCCGCGCGGTCGAGATCGCACTATGCTGGGCGTCCGATGAAACGAAAGCCGCAGCTGACGAAGCGTGAAAAGAAGGCACTTGGACCTCCGCGCCCGGCCCAGGCGGCCGCGCCGAGCGGCCATGGTCACATCCACTGCATCTCGTGCGGCAAGCACCTCGATCCGAACGACTTCGAGGCGCCCGCCACGGCGACCACCATTCGCTGCGATCACGGCTCGACGTTCCCGACCTGCACGAAGTGCGTCGTGAAGAGCACCGCGCTCGTGAAGGAGCACGACGAGACGAACTCGCCGGTGCGCTCCGCGACGGCCTGGCACTGACTTACAGGTCGCGGACCATGAGCCACGCGTCCCCGCCGTCCGGGAAGCGCCCCGCCGAGTAGAAGCCCTCGATGCGCTGCGCCTTCCGGAAGCGCTCACCCACGTAGAGCGCGACGGCGGCCTCGTTGCCGGTCGACACGTGGAGCTCGATGCGGTTGATCCCTCGCGACCGCGCGGAGCGTGCGGTCGCGCGGACGAGCGCGCGACCGATGCCGCTCCGCCGATGCGCGGGGTCGACGGCGAGCCCGGAGATCTCGAGCGTCGCGCGGTTCGCCTTCGTGCCCACGAAGCCGATGACCGGGCCGCCATGATCGGCGCGCGCGATCCACACCGCGGGAGGTGCGTCGTCGCCGAACACGGGCGGCAGGCTCCAGTGCGGAAACGTCGATGCGTCGAGCGCGTACGCCTGCGCGAGCGCGACGAGGTCGGAGCCGAGCGGCTCGATGACGGCGGAAGAAGGCGACTTGCGAACCCGGGCCACGGCGGCATCCTAGCAAGCCCGGCGCGCTTTCGATGCCTCAGTCGCGCGTGGTCGACGGCGGAGCCTTCGGCGCAAGCCCAGCCCTCACCGCTGTCTTGCCTTCGTTCATGTTGTCGAAGCGGCGTGTCGTCGGATACGCGAAGTCGACCTTCGGGCTCGCCGCCATGGCGTCGAGGACCTGTTCCCAGATGTGCGTCTCCGAGCTCCGACGCGCGCGTGGCTTGCAGAGGTAGCGCATGGTGAGGCGCACGCCGCTCTCCACCACCGTCGTCCAGACGACCGGCGTGAGCTTCGGGAACTTGATGTGGAGGACGTGCGCCGCGTCGTCGATGCGCTTCTTCACGTGCGCGTCGATCTCGTCGGCCTGCTCCTCGAGAATCTTCTCGAGCATCTTCTTGGCGGCGCGCCAGTCACTCTCGAACGTGACGGTGATGTCGAGCTCGTTCCAGATGTAGCCGAAGGCCTCGTCGTAGTTGGCGACCGCGTTCTTGAAGACGAGGCCGTTCGGCACGTGGAGGATGCGGCCCGTTCCCTGATCGGCGTGCACCCAGTTGCCGATCTCGAGCATGATGAAGCGAAGGGGCCGGATGTCGACCACGTCGCCCGTGCTCGTCCCGACCTGGATGCGATCACCGACGCGAAACGGGCGTCGAATGAGGATGTAGAGCCAGCCGGCGAGGTTCGTCACCGGGTCCTGCAGCGCGATGGCGATGCCGGCAGACACGAGCCCGAGGTAGGTCGCGAGCCCGGTAATTCCCTGGATCCATAGCCTCGCGATGACGATGAGCGCGACGAAGCCGAGCACGTACCCGGTCACGCGCGTCATCTGGAAGCGCGCGGCGGAGTCGTCCATCGCCCGCGCCAGGACCCGCCGGCGCAGGCGCCCGAGCCCGATCCACGAGAGGACCACCAGGATTGTCCCTGCGATCCGCCACACCGTATCGGTCTGGAGGCCGAGCGCGTCGCCGATATGGTCCACGACGTTCATCGCGGGCCGGAGGATAGCTCAACGAACGCTGATCTGGGCGCGGCCGAGCATGGCGGCGACGCGCCCGTCGGCGGGCCGGACCTCGACGACGTGGTCGCCGCGGCCGACCTCGATGCGGACGCGGTACGGCGTCTCGAGCCGCGCGGCGACGCGCCCGTCGACCACCACCTCGAGCGGCTCCTCGGCAGCGAGCCCGTGCGTCTCGGCGGTGACGTCTATGGCGTCGTGCGAGACGCCTCGGGCACGCTCCGCTTGCAGCACCGCGCCGTCGTGCGGCGACAGCACGATGATGCGCGGCTCCTCGGCATCGGGCGCCGCGCACCCGCGCATCCTCGACGCGAGGAACCACGGCACGCCGTGCACGTCGGCGCCGGGTGCGCCGGGCGCGCGCTCGGCGAGCCAGCCCTGGAACTGCGCCGGGAGTAGCACCACGCGCTGCGTTCCGTCGGGGTCGCATCGCCAGGGAGCCTCGCCCACGGGCGCCTCGCGAGCGGCCGCGAATTGGTGCAAATTGCATGAATGGGTCGGCGTATGACCTCGGGGGAAGAGCCGCTGGACGTGCTCGGAGCACGCGTGGCTCGCGCGCTGGCCGGAGAGCGGGCAGACCTCCGCCTCCTCGAGGAGCTCCGATGCGTAGAGCGGAGACCGCGATCGCACGTCGTCCATCGCGCGCTTCATGGCGTCGAAGAAGAGCGGGCCGGCGCCCACCGCGCCGGTCAGCTTGTTGGTGGCGGCGCCGCTCGCGTTGCCCGTCCACACCACGACCGTGCGCTCGCGGGTGAATCCGGCCGTCCACCCGTCACGGAAGGCGGTGCTGGTGCCGGTCTTGACCGCGACCGGGTACCCGAGCTCGAAGGGCCCGCGCGTGCGGAGACCGCGAACGCGCGCGATGGGATCGGAGAGCGCGTCCGCGATCGACGCGACGGCGCCGGCGTCGAGGGCGCGTTCCGGCGCCGCGGCGGGATCGGTGGCGTGCTCGCGAAGCCTCACGTGCTCGCCGCCGCGCGCGAGCGTCACGTACGCCTCGGCGAGCTCGAGAGGCGTGACCTCGCCGCTGCCGAGGGCGATGGACAGACCGTATTTTTCGGGTCCGTCGGGGAGCGAGAGGCCGGCGCTGCGCAGCGTCGATACCACCTCGCGCGCACCGAGCGTCGCCGCCATGCGCACGGCGGGGACGTTCAAGCTGCCGGCGAGCGCCTCCCGCGCCGAGATCGGACCGACGAAGGTGCCGTCGAAGTTCTCGGGCGACCACGTGGTTGGCCCGACCA
>JAYTZB010000945.1:0-1679 GCA_043742085.1 Polyangiaceae bacterium | reverse complement strand
ATCATGATGGGCGTCATCTGCGCGCACTACGGTGTCGAGGGGTCGTCCTTCTACGGAATCCCGCTGGCCAAGTACCTCCCGTACACGGTGGCGCGGACGTGGCACCTCCAGATCGGCATCTTCTGGATCGCGACGGCATGGCTCGCGACTGGCCTCTACGTCGGACCGGCGGTGGGAGGAGAGCCGCGCTTCCAGCGCCTCGGCGTGAACGTGCTCTTCGGCGCGCTCATCGTGGTGGCGGTGGGCTCGCTCGCCGGTGAATGGCTGAGCGTGAAAGGCTATCTCGGCGACGGCTGGTTCTGGTTCGGTCACAGCGGCTACGAGTACATCGACCTCGGGCGCTTCTGGCAGATCGGTCTCGCCACCGGGCTCGCGCTCTGGTTCGTGCTCGTCGCGCGCGCGATCCTCCCCGCGCTGCGACGGCGCGATGCGCAGAGGCCGCTGCTCGCCATGTTCCTGCTCTCGTCGGGCGCCATCGCCGGCTTCTACTTCGCGGCCTTCGGCTACGGCAAGCACACGAACCTCGCCATCGCAGAGTACTGGCGCTGGTGGGTCGTTCATCTCTGGGTCGAGGGCTTCTTCGAGGTCTTCGCGAGCGTCGTGATCGCGTTCCTCTTCGCGCGGCTCGGCCTCGTCGGGATGAAGTCGGCGGGGCGCGCGGCAGTCCTCTCGGCGACCATCTTCCTCTCCGGCGGGATCATCGGGACGCTCCATCACCTCTACTTCAGCGGCACACCCACGTTCGTCATCGCGCTCGGGTCGGCGTTCAGCGCGTTCGAGGTGGTGCCGCTCGTGTTCGTCGGCTTCGAGGCGTGGCAGAACTACAAGGTCTCGAAGAGCCGCCCCTGGATCCGCGCCTATCGCTGGCCGATCTACTTCTTCGTCGCGGTGGCGTTCTGGAACCTCGTCGGCGCCGGGCTGTTCGGCTTCATGATCAACCCGCCGATCGCGCTCTATTACATGCAGGGCCTGAACACGACGCCGGTGCACGCGCACACCGCGCTCTTCGGCGTCTACGGCATGCTCGGCATCGGGCTGGTCCTCTTCTGCATGCGCGCGCTTCGTCCGACGGCCCACTGGAACAGCCGGATGCTCGCGATCGGGTTCTGGTCGATCAACGTCGGGCTCTTCGCGATGGTCGTCCTGAGCGTGCTCCCGATCGGGCTCGTGCAGACCTGGGCGTCGGTCGAGCACGGCTACGCCTATGCGCGCAGCCCGGAGTTGATGCAGCAGCCGTACATGACGACGCTGCGCTGGATGCGGGTTCCAGGCGACACCGTCTTCGCGATCGGGGCGATGGTGATCATCGCCTTCATCGCCGGCCTCGGACGCCGTCGAGGAGCGCCTTCCGCGCCAATCCCGGCGCTCGACCTCGAGCCGGTGGCCGGCGAATGAAGCGCGACGCGCGGCTCCGGGAGCTCTCGCGTGACCACCATCACGCGCTCGTGCTCGCGCGCTTCATCCAGGCGATGTGCGTTCGTGATTGCATCACGGACGACGCCATCGGCATCGTGAGGGAGCGCTTCACTGCCGAGATCGCTCCGCACTTCCTCGTCGAGGAGATGCTCCTCTCCGCGCTGGAGGGGCGTGGCGCCGACGACCTCGTCGCACGCACCAGGGCCGAGCACGCGACGATGCTCCGGCTCGTCGAGAGCACCGCAGGCTCCGACCCGTCGCCG
>JAYTZB010000944.1:0-2486 GCA_043742085.1 Polyangiaceae bacterium | reverse complement strand
TCTTCGTCAGGAGCGCATCGGGCACGAACCTCGCGCTCACGATGGGCGTCGCCGTGGTCGAGCCGCTGGTCCCTGCAGTGCTGTGCGCCTCGCCGAGGGTGATGGTGCCGAGCGAGTGCGGCGGCTGGAGCGCCGGATCGTCCGACTCCTCGGGGGCCATGGTGGTGCCGTCCCCGGGCATGCCGGTCCCCGCCGGAGCGCCGGCGATTTGCGTCTTCTCGGAGGTCGCGCACGCGACGACGGCAGAGGCGGTGAGGACGAGGGCGACGGTAGAGAGCAGGCGAAGCTTCATGGGAAGAACAACCTCCGGGCCTCCTCGTACGCCGCCCGTGCCGGTCACCTTCCTCGGTGCACGTGCGCGAGCCGCCTACGTGGGGCGGTGGGTTGACGGACGTGCCCGCGGTTGATTCACGCACGATCCACGCAAAAATAGACCCGATCATCGAGGGAAGATCACCGCCCTCCCCGACGTACCTGATCCCCCCGCCCCACGAACGCCCTAACCAGAGACCGCGGAGCCACGGAGGTACGGAGACGAGAACGGAGATTTTTTGTTCGAGACACGCGGCGGTTCCAAAGCCTCGAAGACTCATCCGCCCCCGTCGCCACGATCGCCGGTGCTACCGAGATCGGCAGCCAGATCTGATCTCCGTCTCGTCTCCGTTGCTCCGTGACTCCGCGGTCTCTGGCTCTCTCGCTCAGGGCGGCGGTTGCGTGGAGCGGGCGCGGATGGCGTTGACGGCGTCGCCGCACGCGTCGCGGAGCTCTTCGTCGAGCGCGGCTTGCGGCGCCGGGAGCGTGATGGCCAGGTTCAGATCGCACACCAGGATCGTCTTCTGATCCGCCGTGGGGCGGATCGTGAACACGATCTGCATGTCCTTGATGTTCCCCTTCACGAACGTGCCCTCCACCACCTCGGCGCCCGCCATGCCGGGGCGCGCGGTGGAGAAGCGCGTGACGTACCAGATCGTCACGAGGCCCTTCATGATCGGGAGCTGGAAATAGAGATCGGTGGCGGTCGCCGACTTGTCGACGACGCTCACCTTCTTGAACTTCGGACCCGCGAGCTCCTTGTAACGAGGGAAATCGAGGAGCCGCGCCTTCACCGCGTCGTACGGCGCAGCGATGAGCCCCTCGGCGTGGCCATAGCGCTCGCTCTTTCCAGGCGGCGTCCAGTTCGACCGGATCGGGCCTTGATCCTTCGCGAGGCGATCAGCCTGCGCCTTCAGGTCGTCGGCGCTCGGTGCGGGCGCGAACGGCCATTGCGACGGATCCGGGGCCGGGGCCGCAGCGGTTGCGGGTGCCGGCACCGGCGGGTCCTGGCCATCCGGAGCCGCGGACCTCGGCGTCGCCGGCGAGGCACCGTCGGCAGGGGGCGCTCCGCACGCGGCGGTCGTGAGCGAGAGCGACAGTGCGAGGCCGACGGCAAGCCTCGGGGCGATTCCGGTCATCGGGCGCCATGGTAACGTAGCCGCCGCCATGCCGCTCATCGCGATCATTCCCGGCGACGGGATCGGACCCGAGGTCGTCACCCACGCGCGCCGTGCGCTCGAGCACTACAAGGACGAACGCAAGCTGCCGCTCGATCTCTGGCAGCTCGATCTCGGCGCCGAGCGCTTCCTCCGCGACGGCACCACGTTCCCGAAGGCGGACGCCGATCGCATCAAGAACGAGGCGAGCGCAGTGCTGCTCGGCGCGCTCGGCGATCCGCGCGTACCCGGGCTCGAGTATGCGCGCGACATCCTGTTCGGGCTCCGCTTCGGCCTCGACCTCTACGCGAACGTGCGCCCCGTGAAGGCGCTCGCCGATCGCCTCGTGCCGCTCAAGGATCGCACGGCGAAGGACGTCGACTTCGTGGTGTTCCGCGAGAACACCGAGGGCATCTACGTGAACATCGGCGGCCAGTTCAAGCGCGGCACGCCGGACGAGATCGCCATCAACGAGGACGTGAACACGCGCAAGGGCGTCGAGCGCCTCATCCGCGCCGGGTTCGAATACGCGAAGGCGCACGGCAAGAAGGTCGTGCACATGGCCGACAAGTCGAACGCCATGAAGCACGCCCACGAGCTCTGGCACCGCTGCTTCTTCGAGGTCGCGAAGGAGTACGCGGGCATCGAGGCGAAGCACGTCTACGTCGACGCGCTCTGCCTCTATCTCGTGCAGGACCCGCGGCCCTTCGAGGTCATCGTCACCAACAACCTGTTCGGCGACATCGTGACCGACCTCGGCGCCGGCCTCCAGGGCGGCCTCGGCATGGCCGCGAGCGCCAACGTCCACTACGCCGATCCGAAGCGCGTCGCGCTCTTCGAGCCGGTCCACGGCTCCGCGCCGCCGCTCGTCGGCAAGGACCTCGCGAACCCCATCGCCGCGTTCCTCACGGTGGGCATGATGCTCGCGCATCTCGGCTGGCCCAAGGAAGAGACGCGCATCGAGTCCATCTGCGCGCGCGCCATCGACACCGGCAACTGCACGCCCGACGTGGGCGG
>JAYTZB010000943.1:0-4528 GCA_043742085.1 Polyangiaceae bacterium | reverse complement strand
CTCGCGCGTCCATGCCCTCCCGGTGTGTCGCGCCACCGCAACAGCCGCGTGTGGTAGCGTGTCAGGGCTTGAATCAAGCTTCCGAGTTTACCGGGACAGCGCGGTATCAACTGATTCGCCGGCTGGGCGCCGGAGCCTTCGGCGTCGTCTACGAAGCGAAAGACACCGTCCTCGGCGGCAGCGTCGCGCTCAAGTTGCTGCACGCGCCCAGCGGCAAGGCGCTCTATCGTTTCAAGAAGGAATTCCGCTCTCTCGCGGACCTCAAGCACGAAAATCTGGTGGGCCTCCGCGAGCTCACGAGCGAGGGGGAGCGGTGGTTTTTCACGATGGAGTTCGTGCGCGGCGTCGACGTCGTGGCGTTCATCTGCGGAGACGCCGCTCGGCGTGTGCGCCCGCCGAGCGCCATCGTTAGCGGTTCCCATTCCCGTCCTCGCGAAGACCTCGGGATCCTGGGCGAGGCTGGCCTCGTGGATGCTGAAACAACCGCTGGCGCGCCTATGGTCGCGCCGGTTCCGCTCGACGTCGGTCGACTTCGCGAAACGTTCTCGCAGCTGGCGCGGGGCGTGTGCGCGCTTCATGATGCCGAGAAGATCCATCGCGACATCAAGCCCTCGAACATGCTCGTGGAGCCGGGCGGTCGTGTAGTCCTTCTCGACTTCGGCCTCGTCGCCGAGACGAGCGACGGGCACATCACCGCCGACGACGTTGTCGGAACGCCTGCATACATGGCGCCCGAGCAGGCGCTCGCCGACAACGTGGGACCGGCTTGCGATTGGTACAGCGTCGGCTGCGTCCTCTACCTGACGTTGACCGGCCGACTGCCCATTCTCGGCACCCACGCGATCGAGCTGCTCGGACGCAAACAGGTGGAAGTGCCTCCACTCCCGAGCGAATTGCGGACGGGTATTCCCGCCGATCTCGAGGAGCTGTGCATGGCGCTGCTCGAGCGGGATCCGGCGCGGCGACCGTCAGGGAACGAGGTCCTCCGGCGCCTCGGCGCGCCGTCTCGGCCCACGAGCGTGGGTCTGCGTCCGAGCGCTCCTGGGGGCGGGTTCGTCGGTCGAGCACGTGAGCTCGCGACGCTCGCGGATGCGTATCGCACGATGCGTGACGGTCGGGCCGTCGTGGCGACGGTTCGTGGCCGATCCGGCATCGGAAAATCCGCGCTCGTCCGCGGGTTCATCGAGCAAGCCGAGCGGGCCGATCCGGGCGTCGTCGCTCTGACGGGCCGCTGCTACGAGCGCGAAAGCGTGCCGTACAAGGCGCTGGATGCGATCGTCGACGGTTTGAGCCGCTACATGCGGCGCATCCCCGAGCCGGAGCGCGGTGCCATCACCCCTCGCAACGTGGGAGCGCTGGCGCGACTCTTTCCGGTCTTCAACGGTGTGGCGGCGACTCAGCCGCGGCTCGACAACCTCCGCGACACGCTCGAAATACGCCGTCGCGGCTTCTCGGCGCTCCACGAGCTCCTGGCGCGGCTCGCCGATCGCCAGCGCGTGATTCTCTTCATCGACGATGTGCAGTGGGGCGACATCGACAGCGCGGCGGCTCTCGCGGAGATCCTGGCCCCACCTGATCCTGCGCCACTCTTGCTCGTTCTCGGATTCCGCACCGAAGGTGCTGAGGCGAGCACGCTCCTCGGAATGCTCGACGACGTTTCTCGCGGCAGCCATCTCGAGCGGTTCGATATCGAGCTAGGACCGCTCGCCGACGACGAGGCGCGCGAGCTCGTCGCACGGCTCGCGCAGGACGCCGGTGGGCCGGCCGTCGCCGCGCGCATGGAGCAGCTCGTGCGCGAGGGCGCGGGCATGCCGTTCATGCTTGGCGAGCTCGTCACGTTCATGCACCAGGTGGGAGATGCTTCAGGCCGCGCGCGGGCGCTGGAGTCGAGCGAGCCGACCCTGCTCGTTGACGCGCTCGTTCGCGAGCGCGCCGCGCTCCTCGACGACGATGCGCGGGCTCTCCTCGAGATCGTCTGCGTTGCGGGCCAGCCGCTCTCGCGAGTCAGCTCGTGCCGGGCGGCGCGGCTCGAGCAGCCGCAGGCGAGCGTCGACGCGCTGCGTATCGCCAAGCTCGTTCGCTCGCGTGGCAACGGAGAGGCCGAGGCGCTCGAGACGCTCCACGATCGCGTCGCCGAAGCGGTCACGGCCGGCCTGCTGCCGGCCGCCCTCGCCGCTCGTCACGACGCGATCGCAGAGGCGCTCGCGCGGGAGCCAGCCTGCGACCCCGAGCGCCTCGGCATGCACCTCCGCGCCGCTGGCCACCCGCAGCGCGCGCGTGCGTATATCGAACGCGCCGCAAGTCACGCGTCGGCGACGCTCGCGTTCGAGCGCGCCGCTCGGCTCTATCGTGTGGCGCTCGAGATCTCCGACGATTCGCCGGAGCTGCGTGCGCTTCTCGCCGACGCGCTGGCGAACGCGGGACACGCCGGCGAGGCGGGGCGCGCCTACCTTGTGGCGATCCCTGGCGCGTCGCCCGACGACGTCCTCGATCTCCGGCGCCGAGCCGCCGAGCAGTTCCTGCGCAGTGGTCACATCGACGAGGCCCTCCCCATCGTCGAGGCGGTTCTCGCAGATGTCGGCTTGAAGATCCCTTCGACGCCGGCACTCTCGCTCGCGTCGCTTCTCCTTCAACGAGCCAAGCTCTGGGTTCGCGGACTGGAGTTCGAAGAGCGTGAGGCCGTCGCACCCGAGGTGCTCCGCAAAATCGATGTGTGCTGGGCGCTCGGGAACGGCATGGGCGGCGTCGACGTCGTGCGCGGCGCGGACTTCCAGGCACGACACTTGTTGCTCGCCCTCCGTGCCGGCGAGCCATACCGGATCTCGCGTGCCCTCGCGTGGGAGGCCGTTCTCTCGGCGATCGAAGGCGGAAGCGCGGGCCTCGGCCGCGCCACGGCGATCGCGCCGCGTGCCATGGCGATCGCCAAGCGGCTCGACAACGCGCACGCCCTGGCCTGGGCCACCGCCGCCGAGGCGATTCGCCATTTTTGCCTGGCGAGCTGGAAGCAGGCGCGGACGACGAGCGAGTCGGCGATCTCGCTCTTCCGGGAGCACTGCGCTGACATCGGTTGGGAAGTCGGCTCGATGGAGATGTGGTGGTGGCTTCCCTCGATGCGCTGGCTCGGCGACTTCTCCGTCCTCTGCCAGCGAGCCGTGGTGTGCGCCCGAGAGGCTGCGGCGCGCGGTGATCTGTACACCGCCACCGGCGTCCGGACGCACGTACTGCCCTACGCTCACCTCATTGCCGATCACCCGGAGGAGGCGCGTCGTGAGGGCGACGACGCTATCCTCGAGTGGTCGCAACGGCGTTGGCTCACGCAGCACTTGTGCAATGCGCTCGCCCAGGCAAACACCGCGCTCTACTCGGATCGACTTGGCGACGCGCTTGCCGGACTCGAACGCGACGTGCCCCAGGCCCAGGGCGCGCTACAGATGCGCCTGCAGACGCTTCGGATCCAGACGTTGGATGTTCGCTGCCGAGTCTTCGTGGCCGCGGCGCTGAACGAAGGGAAGGACACGAGTCGCCGCCGTGAGCTCGTCGCGAATGCGGAGCGCGACGCGAGGCTCCTCGAGAAGGAGGATCTCCCGTGGGCGAAGGCACTCGCGATGGTTGGCCGCGCGGGGGCGTCGAAGGCGCGGGGCGACGAGGCCCGCGCTCGCGCGTTCTATGAAAGCTGCGTGACCGCGTTCGGGGAGCTCGATATGGCGGTTCACGAGCTCGCGGCGCGCTTGCAGCTCACCAAGCTCGAGGGCGGTGAGGCGGCGGCGTCGAACAACGTTGTCGTCGACGCGCAACTCCGAGAGCGGGGCGTCGTGAATCCCGCGCGATTCGCGAGGATGCTCGTGCCCTGACGTTTGTGGCCGAGCAGGCGAAGGGAACGTCAGCTTCGTACGAGAAACGTGCCGAGGCGAGCTCGCTTCGTCTCGTCGGGGCTCTGCGCGAGACGAAACGCGTCGAGCCCGCGCCTCGCGTATCTCTCCGCGGCGGCGTCGTCGCCGGCGTCCCTCGCGAGCTCCGCGGCGCGAAGCGAGCAGTCGACGGCGGCGTCCACGTCGCCCGCCGCTGCGGCCTCCACGAGGTGGTGAGCAATCTCGGCGACGCCCGCGTGGTCTGGGTCGTCGCCGAGGTGCCGCTCGAGCGCGATCGCGGCGGAGCGGTGCAGCGCGGCGCGCTCCGACCCGAGAAGACGCTTGTAGATGACGTCTCGCACGAGGGGGTACATGAAGCGATAGCTCGCCGCGTCGACGCGCGCGACGACCCGCGCAACGTCTGCCGCGTCGAGCTCGCGTAGCAGGACGTCGTTCGTCATGTCGAGCGCAGCCGCCAGCGCTGCGATGCGAAAGGATTGTCCGAAAACGGCCGCCAGCGCGAGGACGCGACTCGCCGAATCGGGCAGCTCGGCCAGCATGCTCGTGATGGCGTCGCGCATGCCCTCGCTGCCTACGAGAACGCTCGTCGCCATCATCGAGACGTCAGGTCGAGCGCCGGTCCCGAGGACGTGAACGAGCTCGGAGAGGAGGTGCGGATT
>JAYTZB010000942.1:0-6751 GCA_043742085.1 Polyangiaceae bacterium | reverse complement strand
GAGGGCGCCGAGAAGGTGCGCGTGAAGCTCTCCGACGAGCGCGAGTACGATGCCAAGGTGAAGGGCCGAGACGAGCGGCTCGACGTCGCCGTCCTCGAGCTGATCGGCGCGAAGGACCTCCCCTATGCCATGCTCGGCTCGAGCGGTGGCATCCAGGTCGGCGAGCCCGTGGTCGCCATCGGAAACCCCTTCGGCCTCGGAAATACCGTGACGAGCGGCATCCTGAGCGCCAAGGGCCGCGCCATCGGCGCCGGTCCCTACGACGATTTCCTCCAGACCGACGCATCGATCAACCCCGGCAACAGCGGCGGCCCCCTGTTCGACGCGCGCGGTCAGGTGGTCGGCATGAACACCGCCATCAATCCCAACGGCCAGGGCATCGGCTTCGCCATCCCCTCCGACGAGATCCGCGAGGTCCTCCCGCAGCTCGTCGCGAGCGGCCACGTGGAGCGTGGTCGGCTCGGCGTTCGCATCCAGGACGTCGACGTGAAGCTCGCGAGCGCGATGAGCCTCGATAGCGCGCAAGGCGCGATCGTCGACGACGTCGAGAAGGGCGGCCCCGCCGACAAGGCAGGGTTCGTCGCCGGCGACGTCATCGTGCGCACCGGCAACACCGACGTGACGCATGCACGCGACCTCACGCGCGCCATCGCTCGGCACGCGCCCGGCTCCAGGGTCGATGTCGTCGTTCGACGCGGCAAGGCCAGCGTCACCTTGCCGGTGACCCTCGGAAAGCTCGAGGACGAGAAGAGCCCGGCCGCGCGCAACCAACCGCCGAGCGAGGCATCACCGCAGTCGTCGAGCGGCCTCGGCCTGCAGATCGCCGATGCCGAGGGCGGCGGCGCGCTCGTCCGACGCGTCGCTCCCGACGGCGCAGCGGCCGGCTCGCTCGAGGCCGGCGACGTGATCGTGGAGATGAACCATCAACCGGTGAAGAGCGCCAACGACCTGAAAAACCGCGCGCTCCAGGCCGGCACCGACAAACCGCTCCTCCTCCGCGTGACGCGCGAGGGCAACACCAGGTACGTGGCGATCGACCGCAACAAGTAGCGCGCGCGTTGCCGCTAGAGTGGCGCGCATCGACCGCCGGCATCGGCATCGGCTTCGCGTCGACCTGGCGGTCGCCGCCATCGCATCAAGCATCGCGTGACGCAGCACCCCGCGCACGTTGGGTGTAGCATCGGACGGGCGCATGCATCGTGCACGGATAGCCATGGCGTCCGTCGTCGCCCTCGCGACGAGCTGCAGCCTCGTCACGTCACTCGACGGCTTGTCGGGCGGGCCTGCGACGATCGACGCGAATGAAGGCGGCGTCGAAGGCGGAGGCGCTGGCGACGCGCCCGTCGGCGACGGGCCGCCAGCGTCGACCGATGGACCGAGCACCAAGCCCCGCGCGTGGCGGCAAATGGCCGTGGCTGGCCCGCCCGGGCTCCACAGCGCACGCATGGTCTTCGACGAGGCGCGGGGCAAGGCGGTCCTCTTCGGAGGCGCCAATAGCGCAGGCAGCAACGACACCTGGGAGTGGGACGGCGCGGCGTGGTCACGTCCCGCGATCACGTCCAGGCCCACAGCGCGGCGATCGCCGGGCCTCGCGTACGACAGCGCGCGGCATCTCACCATGTTGTTCGCCGGTTCCGACGGCACGCCCGATCCTTGGGAGTGGGACGGCGGCACCATCTGGAAGAGCAGCGGCACGAGCGCATCCTCGCCGGACCTCCGCTACAGCGCGGCGATGACGTATGACCGCGCGCGGAGCGTGCTCGTCGTCTTCGGCGGCATCAACACTGCCACACCGTCCAGGGACAACACCGAGACGTGGGAATGGAGCGCATCGGCGGGCTTCGCGAAGCGGAGTCCCGCGATCTCACCGCCGCCTCGTCACGCCAACGCGCTCGTCTACGACGAGGCGCGCGCACGCGTGGTCCTCTTCGGCGGGAGCGACGGCATGGTCCGCAATGACCTCTGGGAATGGGACGGCACCGGCTGGGCCGAGCTCACGCCTCCGGTCTCGCCCGCCGCGCGAAGGGCCCCGTGCGCCGCTTACGACAGCGTGCGGAAGGTCACCGTCGTGCTCGGAGGGCGCCCCGACGGGATGTCCAGCGCGCTCGCGGATACGTGGGAGTGGGACGGCAAATCGTGGACGCCCGGTGCCACGGGTCCTCCCGGCCGCTCCAGCTGCGCTTTGGCGTTCGACCGTGCGCGCAATCAGATGGTGCTGTTCGGAGGCTCGCCGCGCCACATCGGCATGGCCAAGCCGGAGGTGCTCGCCGACACCTGGGTCTACGAGTAGTAGCGCGGTCTACGAATCGCTCAGTGCGCGGGCGCCGGGACGAGCGCGCCCGCGTAGTCGATGCTCACGTACTGGTCGAGCGCGAAGGAGCCCGTCTCGTAGCGCTTCGTCTCGCCGTTGGGCCAGCGGACCTCGATCGCGACCTGCGCGACGCCGCCCTCGCAGCTCTGAGGCGCGCCGCCGAGGCCGAAGAGGAGCGCACGCCCGTCCGCGGAGCTGTACGTGCCGCGGCTCGACTTCACCTCGCGGATGTACTTCTTCTCCGTCGCCGCGGTGCTGCCTGCGATGACCGTGACGCGCGCGCCGATGGCATCGCGGTTCACGGTGATCCCGTCGCCGTGCAGGCGTACCCCGACCCAGCTATTTTTCTGGCCGATCGTGTTCTCGAAGAGGAAGTTCGCGCGCCCCGCGCCGCCGTTGTCGCGGCCGCCGACGAGCAGATCGAGGTCGCCGTCGCCGTCGATGTCTGCCCAGCCGAGGTTCTGTCCGGCCTTGACGCGATCGGTGGTGCCGAGGCGATCGTTGATGCCGCTCATCATGCCCATGCTCTCGAAGGTCCCGTCCGCCTTCTGGTGCATGAGGCCGAACCACGAGAGCTGGTCGGGGGTCGAGTAGTTGGGCTCGTACTTCTTGTCGCGCGTGACCGACAGATCGACGCGGCCGTCGTTGTCGAAGTCGACCGCGGCAGCGTCGATGTCGCCCTCGTTGAACGGCAGTCCGCGTTCCAGCGTGGCGTTGGCGAACGAGAAGCCGCCGGCGGCGCCCTTGTTGAGGAGGAGCATCGACGGGTCGCTCCACTTCCGCGACTCGTCGGAGTCGACGGGATGCGAGATGGTGGCGAGCCAGATGTCCATCTGACCATCGCCGTCGATGTCCTGGCAGTCGATGCCGAAGCCGTTCGAGCCGACCCACGTGTTGGGGTCGCTCGACTGCGCGTTCTTGCCCTTGCCGGTGCTCTCGAGCCACGAGTTGCCGGTGGCGAGCGCGTTGAAGCCGCGCTTCTGCGCGACGTCGGTGAAGTTGCCGGCGCCGTCGTTCTCCCAAAGCGTGCGCCAGCCGAGGCCGACGCTCACGCCGTAGTGCGAGACGAAGATGTCGAGGTCGCCGTCGTTGTCGTAGTCGCACGCGACCACGCCGTTGGTGGGCTGGCTGGGGCGACTCTTGAGGCGCGACGAGACCTCCTTGAAGGTGCCGTCGCCGTTGCCGAAGTAGAGCTGATCGGGGACGGCGCTCGTGGAGCTGCCGTTGCCCACGTAGAGATCGAGCTTCGCGTCGCCGTTGAAGTCTCCGAAGACGCCGTTCGCGGACAGCGCCGCGGTCTCGACGCCCGAGCTCGCCTTCTTCGTGAAGTGGCCCTTGCCGTCGTTCAGGTAGAGCGCGGAGGTCTGACCAGGGAGCGCGATGTCGATGCCCGCGAAGCAGTCCTGGTCGCCGTCGTTGTCGACATCGGCGAAGACGAAGAACGCCGCCTGCACGTTGCGGAGTCCCGACTCGTCGGAGGCCTCGCGGAACGTCTTGTCGCCGTTGTTGAGGTAGACGAGGTGCTCGAACGGGATCCCCTTCTGTGGATTCGGAAACAGGCTGTGCGCGACGATGTCGTCACGCCCGTCGCCGTCGAGGTCTGCGAACGCGAGGCGGCTGTGGTCGTTGATGGGGATGGGCGTGGCCGGGTGGTCGACGAAGTTCGCCTTCTGGATCCCGCTCGACGCGGAGATGTCGGTGAAGAAGTCCATGACCGGGGCCGCCAGATCGCGCGCCGTGCATGCAGCATGCGGCGTGGTCGCGGCGTTCGCTCCGGAGGTTGCGCCGGGGCCCGTTCCGGCACCGGTGCCGCCGCCGTCGCCGCTTCCGGCGGTCGACGAACAGGCGGGCGCGGCAGCCGCGAACGCGAGGAAGAGCGAGGCGGCGAGGAGCGATGGGCGGGGTCGGTTCATGCCTACACGTGGGCTGTAGCACTAACTTTTACACTGTAAAGCGAGGGATCCCGATCGCCGTCACTTCGTGGCGCGGAACTGCTTCCAGGCCGTCACGGTGTCGTCGGCGACGGTCCTTGCCAGGGCGCGCGCACGGAGATCGACGATGTCGAACGCGCGTAGCTGCACGTAGCGCTGATGCATGCGGAGCGGCTCCGGGAGCTGCGTCCAGAAGTGCCCCGCGAGCTGCTGGGCCGCGTCGATCGCGAGCTCCTCCAGCTCGGTCTGACTCTCGATGTCGGTGAGCTCCAGCTCGTAGTATCCGGGCTCCCAGGCCTGGAGCCAGAACTCGGGCGCGCCCGGCGAGTCGTCGAGCACCACGGTGCCGAAGAGCTGCGGCATGCGAGGGCCGAGCAGCGACATGAACATGAGCGTGTGCATCGAGCCGCCGTGCGACGGACGCCACACGCACGAATTCGCCCGCGGCTGAGAGGCGACGCGCGCCTCGAGGATCACGTCGTCGTTCGGCGCGTCGGTCTCGCCACGGACGCGAAAGAGCAGCTTGGTCTCGAGCGCGCTGCCGAGGCCCATGCGAAGGCTGCCCACTCGAACGATGTCGTAGAACGCACGCGGCCGATCGGTCTGCGTGTCGGTGAGCAGCTTGATGAAGTCCGACCAGCGCGCCTTCGTGGCTTGCTCCTGCGCGGGCGGCAGCGGCTGCGTGAGGGAGTCGGCCCAGACCAGCCACTTCGCGGCGTCGTGAGGGACGCGACGACGAACGCGCTCGACGAGCGAAGGCAGCGTGCGCTTGGGCGGATGATCCAGCGCCTCCCGATACGCGCGGAAGAACGCCAGCACGGCGTCGTCGGCGCGGCACGTCCACTTCGTCTCGCGACACGCCAGGTGGAGCGACGACCCGAAGCGGACGAGATCCACAACGGACGGGCCGAAGCCTGCCTGATCGAAGTCCTCGAGCCCAAACGTCTTGGGCGTGACGACGAACTGCTCGATGTGCGCGTCGCCGTGGATCGCCACGACGGGAAGATGCCAGCGGACGTCACGGAACGCGAAGCAGGTGCGCGCGGCGGTCTCGACGGCGAGCAGCCGGGCATAGCGAACGACGCTCGAGTCGAGCTTTGCGAAGAGCGCGGGTGTCGCCCCGTTCGCCTTCAAGCGCGCGCGATCGAGGAGCAGGGTCGACTCGTCGCCGAACGCGGCGGGGTCGCACCCCTGGTCGCGGCTCGCCGCCGCGAGGAGGCGCGCGTTCGGTGACGAAGGAACGGCGGGCGCCGGCGCCGCCGCCGCCGCCGGCGCCGGCGCCGGCGCGCAACCCGCGAGCAGAGGCAGCACGAGGCATGCAGCGATCACACCGCACGCAGCAGAAGAGGCCATGCCGGGAGACATCGCCCGCGATAGTAACCAACGTCGAGCCGCGCGCCTCGGCGTTCGAGAGGACGCGAAGATGTGCCTTCACGCGCGCGCCCGCGGTGGATCGAAAGCGCCGCGTGCGCTTCCGCATTGAACAGCCGTGATGATGACGCTGAGCACGCCCTTCGCGTCGTGCTCGGCTGGTCGCTGCCGGAGGCCGAAGCTGCGACCGGCATCCCGCTGAACACCGTGCGGAGCCGCGTCCGTTTGGCGAAGAACGCTCTCCGGGCCGCTGTGGAGGCGGACCCCATGCTCGCCGCGGGCCTCGATCGCCGGGGCGAGTGATGACTGCAGCCCTCTGCAAATTGCACGTTGCAGGTGGCCTTTCGGAGCGCGAATCGACCGAACGAGGCATACGGCAAATAGAGGCGGCGGGTTTCGCAGTTCGCCGGCGCCATGGGAGCAGCAACTCTTGCGAACACGTGCACATGATGCGCATGTAAGCCGGGCATACACGTTGCTGAGGTCGTCTCCGACGGGTTCCAAAAGGGGGGGCGACGACCATGAAAACGAACGACGCGACGCTGATCGCCGCGGGTGCACTTCTTTGTGCGCTCGGCGCATGGTGCGATGCAGGCTGCGGAGGCGACATCGAGCACGAGTCGCTCGGCACCGGCTCGGCCGCCGAACGCGGGAGCGGAGAGAGCGGAGGAGCCGGGTTGAGAGCACTCGCGACCGTCGCCGTGCCTGCGCCGGCCGGCGGACAGATCGTCGATCGAGCAGCGGCCATCGCGCTCGGCAAGGCGCTCTTCTGGGATCAGCAAGCAGGCGGCGACGGCATGACCGCATGCGCGACGTGCCATGCGACGGCAGGCGCCGATAGTCGCCAGTTCAACATCGTCAATCCTGGGCCGAACGGGATCTTCGAAGCCTGCGGAACGACCGGCGCCTCGCAGTACACGACGCCGTGCGACGGCACGAGTGACGACCGCCTCGGGTCGCAGGGCGTGGTCGCCGGCACGTTCGAATCGATCGCGAGCGACCCGAGCAGCGCTGCGGACGTCTGCACGCCAGGCGCACCGGGGACGTTCGGTACGGGACGGCAGGTGACGGGACGCCAGGCCCCGAGCGTCATCGCCGCGGTGTACTACCGCGACGTCTTCTGGGACGGGCGCGCGGA
>JAYTZB010000941.1:0-2611 GCA_043742085.1 Polyangiaceae bacterium | reverse complement strand
AGCTCCTGGTCGGCCGCCGCGAACGCTTGCGGTGCGAGCGTCTGCGCGTCGCGTCCGCCGAGACCGCTGCGCATGCGCTGCGCCTCGTCGACGCGACCGATGCTCGACGCCCCGTTTGCACCCGCGCATCCGCTGGCCAGCGCCAGCAGCACCACGCCCGCGAGGCGGCAGCCCGACGTCGCGCCGGCGCTCATCGTGCACCTCCGTCGCGCGCGATGGTCGCTGGCGGCGTCTTCGGAGCGCGTGGTGCAGCGCCGCCGTCACCGACATCGCTGTTGGCGACCTTGCTCGTTCGCGCGGGCTGCTCCTTCGACTCGCGCTCGGCACTCTCGAGCTGCGCTTTGAGGCGTCCGCTCTGCGCGATCCCTTCTTCGAGGAGCGCCCGCTCGCGCTCCGCGACCACGCCCGCATCGGTGGCGCCGCGGCGCGAGGCCTGAGCGCGCTCCTCGACGTCGACCGCGCGCACGACGTCGCGCGCCGCCTCCGCCCACGTCTTCGCCAGGCCATCGGCGAGGCGCGCGTGGGGCTCGTCGCCCGCGGCGCGGAGCCGGGTCGCGCGCTCGAGCGCCGCCTTCGATCGGGCGATCGGCTCGCCGGCAACCTCTCGCTTCGGCGATGCCTCCACCTCATGAAGGAGGGCTTCGGTCGCCGCGCGGTCGTCGGGGCCGGCTGCCGCAGCCACGCCGATGCCGAGCGCGACGAGCGCCATCGCGAGCGCCGCGCCGCCGAGGATCGATCGCGTCATTGCCGCCGATTACCACGCGGCAACGGCGATGCGCCACGACGCAGATGAGCGCGGCCCGGTTGCCAGTGACGCTACTGACATGTCGGATAGAGTCGCCTAAAACCACGGCACAGCTGCGTCTCCGTTGGGAAAGTCCCTCGCAACCCCCTTGGGGAAATGCCAAACCGCGGCCCCAATGAACGTACGCGTCCTCGGTTGCAGTGTTTCCGTCGGTGTCGCCTTCCTGGCGATGGCGCTTCCGGGAGCGTTCGGCGCGCTCGGTTGCTCGAGCGCAGCCAAGCGAAGCGGCTTCGAGACCGAGCAGGCGGCGACGGATCCCACGGGGGGTGACGGCGGAGCGACTGGCTCCGGCTTCGGAGGCGACTCCGGCGGCGCGAAGGGCAACAGCTCCTGCGCCATCAACAACGGCGGCGATCCCAACGCGGACTCGGACGGCGACGGCTACCCGCTCAAGTTCGACTGCAACGAGTGCGATCCGAACGTGAACAACGGCGCCTTCGACGTGCCGGGTAACGGCATCGACGAGGACTGCAACGGCGTCGCCGACGACGAGCCCGCCGATTGCGACACGGGCCTCAACATGGCCTCCACGGACGGCTTCGACGGCGCGAAGGCCATCGGCCTCTGCAAGAAGGCCACCAACGCCCAGATGTGGGGCGTCGTCGAGGCCAAGTGGGTCAAGCCCGATGGCTCGCCGCAGCAGGACCCGCTCGGCGAAGGCATTCTCCCCGCGTTCGGCGTCAACGCGCCGGTGAACGGGAAGTCGATGCTCGCGATCTCGTCGGGCACCGCGCGCGGCCCGAACGACCCGGGCTACAAGGCCGTCAGCGGCTACGACAAGGGCTACATGAGCGGTACGCCCGCCGGCTACCCGAAGGAGTCCCCGGCCTGCATGGGCAGCGGCGGGATCTTCGGCAGCTTCGGCGGTGCGCACGACGGCGCAGCGCTGCAGGTGAAGATCCGCGTCCCCTCGAACGCGAAGTCCTTCAAGTACCAGCAGAACTTCTTCACCTACGAGTTCCCGGTCTACATCTGCTCGTCCTTCAACGACTTCTTCGTCACCATCATGGACCCGAAGCCGGCGAGCCTCCCGGACGGCAACATCGCGTTCGACCAGGACGGCAACCCGATCAGCGTCAACAACAGCCTCCTCCAGGTGTGCTCGCCGCAGATGGCAGGCGGAAAGCAGTTCGGCTGCCCGCTCGGCGCATCGTTCCTGAACGGCACCGGCTTCGAGAGCCACGCCGCCACCGGCTGGCTGACCACGACCGCGCCCGTCGACACGCAGCGCGGCAAGGAGATCACGCTGATGTGGGCGGTCTGGGATCAGGGCGACGGCGTCCTCGACTCGACCGCCCTCGTCGACGACTTTCAGTGGTCGGTCGACGCCGCCAGCGGCACGCAGACCGTCCCGACCGGCCCCAAGTGAGCTGACGACCGTGTGAGCTTACATAAGCCACACTGTGCGCTCCTTGACCGGTAAGCGCAGGACGGATACTCCATAAGTCGGATGATAGGGGCTGCACGTGACCCCAGATCCGGCGCTGAGGGCCACATCGAAGGAACCCCCACGACGGCGTTCGGCAAGTATCAGCTCTTCGCGAGTCTGGGTCGCGGAGGCATGGCTGATGTCTTCCTGTCCGTCGCGCGTGGGCAGATGGGCTTCAACAAGCTCGCCGTCATCAAGCGCCTGCGCCAGGCGCTCGCCGAGGAGCCCGCGTTCCGCAACATGTTCCTCGACGAGGCGCGGCTCGCAGCGCGCCTCTCGCATCCGAACATCGTCCACACCTACGAGGTCGGCGAGCAGAACGGCGTCTACTTCATCGCGATGGAGTACCTCGAGGGTCAGTCCCTCAACAAGGTGCT
>JAYTZB010000940.1:0-2651 GCA_043742085.1 Polyangiaceae bacterium | reverse complement strand
ACCTTCCGGTCGACGAACGGGTGCACCAGCTTCTTGCCGTGGAGATGCGTGTATCGTGCATCATCCGGGTGAACGGCAACGGCCGTGTCACCGAGCATGGTCTCGGGACGCGTGGTGGCGACCACGATCTGCTCGTCCGAGCCGTCCACCTGGTACGCGAACTCGAAGAGCTCGCCGTTGGCACCCTCCTCGTTGTCGACCTCGAGGTCCGAGAGCGCGGTCATGCACTCCGGACACCAGTTGATGAGCCGCGTGGCGCGGTAGATGAGGCCCTGCTCGTGGAGCTGCACGAACGCCTCGGTGACGCCCACCGAGAGATCGGGATCCATCGTGAACTTGGTGCGGCGCCAGTCGGGAGAGGCTCCGAGCTTCCGCATCTGGTTGGCGATGGTGCCGCCGCTCTCGGCCTTCCACTTCCACACGCGATCGATGAAGGCCTCGCGACCGAGGTCGTGGCGCGTCTTGCCTTCGCGTGAGAGCTGCCGCTCGACGACGGTCTGCGTGGCGATGCCGGCATGATCGATACCGGGCTGCCACAGCACGTTCTTGCCGTGCATGCGCTCCCAACGAACGAGCGCGTCCTCGAGGGTGACCATGAGCGCGTGGCCCATGTGCAGCGATCCCGTCACGTTGGGCGGCGGGAGCGGAACGACGTAGACGGGTCGCTTGTCCGTGGGATCGTCGGTGGCCTCGAAGACGCCTTCCTTCTCCCAGAACGCATACCAGCGCTCCTCGACCTCGCGCGGCTCGTAGGCCTTGGTGAGGTCGGGTGCCGTGCCGGTAGCGCCGTTTGCGTCTGACTCGCCCGCGTTCATGCCGTGGAATTACCACAACGCGCGGGCGGCGGAGTCATGGGACGTGCCGCGCTGACGCCGGAGCGCTGGTGCGGTAGCGTTCCTGCGCCTTGCGATTCCTCCATCCTGCCCACGACGAAGAGCTCGAGCTCTCCACCGACGACGTGTTCCTCAACCCGGGTTACTTCGACGGCGGATCGCGTCTCGATACCGACCTGTCACCGCCAGACTTCCCGGGGAGCTCGCACCCCATCGTCTCGGCGAACATGAACGCGGTCACCGGCAAGCGCATGGCCGAGACCATGGCGCGCTTCGGGGGGCTCGGCGTGCTCCCGCAGGACATGGACCTCGACACGGTCGCGCGCATCGTGAAGCACATTCACGAGGCGGATCCGCGTTACGACACCCCGCTCGCCGTGTCACCGCGGGCCACGCTCCGCGATGTCACGGGGATCATCCGCAAGCGCTCGCACGATCTCGTGGTGGTCGTCGACGAGGAGCGGCGTCCTCTCGGGGTCGTCACGCATGCCGCGCTTCGCGACCGCGATCAGTACACGCCCGTCTCGCAGCTCATGTCGCATCGCCTCGTGGCGCTGAAGCTCGGCGTCGCGAACCGCGATGCGTTCTTGCAGATGGACGAGGCGCGCGTGAAGGCGGCGCCCGTGCTCGACGACGCCGGGCGCCTGGTCGGCGTCCTCACGCGTGACGACGCCGTGCGCCTCGAGCTCCTTCGTCCGGCGCTCTCGCCGAGCGGCGAGCTGATGGTGGCCGCCGCCGTCGGGATCTCCGCGCAAGCGCCGGAAACGGCACGAAGGCTCATGGAAATAGGCGTTTCGGCGATCGTGCTCGACACCGCGCACGGCCACCAGCGGCGCATGCTCGAGACCATCCGTGGCGTGAAGGCCGTGGTCGGCAACAAGATCCCCGTCGTCGCCGGCAACGTGTGCACCGCGGAAGGGACGCGCGCGCTCATCGAAGCAGGCGCCGACGTCGTCAAGGTGAACGTCGGCCCGGGCGCCATGTGCACGACGCGCATGCAGACCGGCGCCGGTCGTCCCACGTTCACGTCGGTGCTCGTCTGCGCCCGGGAAGCCAAGAAGCTCGGCAAGCACGTCTGGGCGGACGGCGGCGTGAAGCACCCGCGCGACGTCGCGCTGTATCTCGCGGCCGGAGCTTCACGCGTGATGGTGGGCACTGCGCTCGCCGGCACCTACGAGAGCCCGGGCGACGTGAAGGAGGACAAGGACGGCCTCCTCTACAAGGAGAACTACGGCATGGCGAGCGGCCGGGCCGTCAGTGATCGCGCCGCCGATCGCGATCCGTTCGAGCGCGCGAAGAAGGGCTTCTTCCGCGAGGGCATCTCGACGTCGCGCATCTACATCCGCGAAGGGCAGGAGAGCGTCGGCGGGATCCTCGTCGACATGATCACGGGCGTGCAGTCGGCGTTCACGTACGCCGGCGCACGCACCGTCGAGGAGCTCCACGAGCGCGTCGTCGTCGGCGTCCAGACCGCCGCCGGCTACGGCGAAGGAACGCCGCACGGCTCGATCCGTCGCTGAGCAGCGATCGGAGCGAGCAGAGCGAGTGGCGCGCCCGCGGCGCGCCCGCTCACTCCCTCATCAAGCGCGCGATCTCTTCCTTGATCATCGTCTCCGCGAGCTGCGGGACGACCTCCCACACCACGCGCTCGACGACCTCGCGAGAGAGCGCCATCACCGCGTCGGCCTGGGCCGGAGAGAGACCGAGCTCGCCGAGCTTGCCCGCGAGGTGGCCGTTGGCGCGATCGACTGCGCCGCCTACGCCGCCCGAGCCGTGGGTCGTCGCCATCGGCGACGCTGCCGGCGCAGCAGGCGCTGC
>JAYTZB010000939.1:0-3657 GCA_043742085.1 Polyangiaceae bacterium | reverse complement strand
GCGAAGCTCGGCAAGCGCGACGTCGATCGGCTCATGCAAGACGCCGGCATCGTGCGCGCGCGCGCCAAGATCGAGGCGACCATCGGCAACGCTCGCGCGTATCTCGCGATGCAGAAGGCCGGCGAGGACTTCGCGACGTTTGCGTGGACGGCAGCAGGCGGTAAGCCGCTGCTCCTCTCCGGCACGGTACCGACCAAGACCGCCGTCTCCGAGGCGATGTCGAAGACGCTGAAGAAGCGCGGCTTCAAGTTCGTCGGTCCCGTGATCGTCTACGCGTGGATGCAGGCGACCGGCCTCGTGAACGATCACACCATCGGATGCTTTCGCCGCGAACCGGTGCGGAAGCTCTTTCGAGCGCGCTGAACGGCCGACCGACGGCGCCGACGCCGACGCCGCTCACTCGTTGTGGAGCAGCGGATGCTCGGCGAGGACCAGCACACCGCGATGCGTGACGCGATAGACCACGGACGTCGCGCCCGCCTCGCGCTCGTCCTCTTCGCCATCCGGCGCCTCGCCGTACTCGCCCAACGCCTCGACGAGCTCCAGCTCGCAGAGGCGCCGCATGGCATCGTACTCGTCGGCTGCGAGCTCGGCGCCGTGCAGGCCGCCGTGATCCTCGTCGGACACGCGGACCTCGCGAAGAAGCGCGATCTCGTGCGGGCTGAGGGTGGGGAGGGTCATGACAGGAGAGCGATGCGGGCGATCACGACGCGCGTCTCGTTCCGGGGCACGAGCTCGAACGGCGCGTTGGCGACGAAGGTATCGCCTTCGACGCCGCCGTCGAGGGCGCCGTCGATCACGTGCACGATACAGGTCTCGCGAGCAGCGGCGGCGAACGAACGCGGCGCTCCGAGGAGCGCGACCTCGAGCGTCGATGTGGCTCGCTTCCGATCCACCATGAGATTGAGGTCGCGCACCGCGCCGCCCACGAGCGCACCGGCGACGTCCCAGTCACCGGAGAAGGCCCGCGGCTCGAACGGCGCGAGGAGATCGATGCGGCCGTGCGGTCCGCAGTCGAGCGTCATCCCGGCGCCGTCGAGGAGCATGATGTGCCGGTCATAGCCCGGAAACCGCGAGAACGGCCCGTCGCTGGAGACATCGGCGATGCTCACGCGATAGAGGAAGCGTTCGCCGGGATCCGCGGCGGAGAGCGCGGCGCCTTCGGGCCCGATCACGAGCTCGGTGGTGGTGCCGCCGCCGTTGCGCCAGGGCATGCGCCGGTAGTCGGCCGGGGTGAGTCGACGCATCACGTCCAACGTACTCCAACGCCGGCGGAGGACGGCGCGGGACGGATCGGGACGGATCGGGACGCGGGAACAAACGCCACCGCTCGCCGGTAGAGCAGGGATGCGGCGCAGCGCATCGGCTCTCGCGATCATGGCGGTCTTCGCGCTCGGGGCTGCCGGCTGCAAGAAGACGCTGGTGGACGTTCCGCTGACGTGGGAGAGCGATTTCCCGAAGGGCCTCGCGCGAGCCGAGGCCCAGAACAAACCGATCGTCCTCTACTTCGGCGCCGCGTGGGACACCGCCGCGAAGGAGCTCGAGCAGCAGACCTGGTCCGACCCCGAGATCCGCTCGCTGCTCGGACGGCAGTTCGTCGCCATCGCCATCGACACGACGGACGACGAGGCGCCGTTCACGCGTTCGATGCAGGAGCGCTTCAAGGTGGTCGGCGATCCCACGGTGATCCTCCTCGGCTCCGACGGGAGCAGCGAGATCCTGCGCTTCAACGAGTACGTCCCGCCCCGCGTGATGGGCCCCCTGCTCCGCGCGGCGCTGCGGCCCGACGCGGCGCACGAGGCCCGATTCGAGGCCGCCATCCGGCAGCGCGCGGAAGAGGCGCGGTGGGAAGAGCTACGACCCCAGTCCAACCTCGCTCCTCCGCCGCCGGTGATCGTGTTTCCGATCCCCGAAGCGCTCTGAGCGCGCTACTCGTCCTCGGGCTCGCGGGCCCTCCCGAACACGCGCGAGCCGGCGGGAACCGACTTCGTGAGCCAGACGTTGCCGCCGATGACCGCGCCCTTGCCGATGACCGTCTGCCCGCCGAGGATGGTGGCGCCGGCGTAGATGGTGACGTCGTCCTCGAGCGTGGGATGGCGCTTGCCGCCCTCGTCGCGGTTGGCAACGCTGAGCGCGCCGAGCGTGACGCCCTGGTAGATCTTCACGTCGTTGCCGATGACCGTCGTCTCGCCGATGACCACGCCGGTGCCGTGATCGATGAAGAAACGCTCACCGATGGTGGCGCCCGGGTTGATGTCGACGCCGGTGCGCGAGTGCGCGTGCTCGGTGATGATGCGCGGGATCATCGGGACGCCCGCGCGATAGAGGCGATTCGCGATCCGGTACGCGACGATGGCCTCGAGCGACGGATACGAGAAGACGATCTCCTCGACGTTCTTCGCCGCGGGGTCGCCCTCGTAGGCGGCCTTCATGTCGGCGTTGATGTGGCGGCGGAGCTCCGGGATGTCCTTGAAGAGCGCGAGCACGACGCCCTCGCCGGAGCCCGCGGGCAGGACGCAGTCGGTCCGCCCCATCCAGTGATCGTAGGTCAGCGCGCGATCGATCTGCTCGACCAGCACGGTGTAGGCCGCGTAGAGGTGCTCGGCGAGACCGTGCCGGAGGTTCTCCTTGGTCAGCGAGCGCGTGCTGTAGAACCCCATGAAGAATGCATGTTTCAGGCGCTCGAAGGCCTCGACCACCGCGCGCTTGTTGGGGAGGGCCGAGCTCTCGAGGTTGTCGATCTCGAGCTTGCCCTCGTAGCTCGCATGGACCGCGTCGATCGCCTCCTCCAGCTCGCGAAAGCGTTTGGGCTGGGTTCGCATCCTCACCATTCTACCGCGACGAGCTACGATAGGCGCATGAAGCTCGTCGAGGTGGTCGGCAACACGCCGATGATCGAGCTGGCGACCGGCGTGACACGCCCGGGGATCCGGCTTTTTGGGAAGCTCGAAGGAAATAACCCAGCCGGCAGCGTGAAGGACCGACCGGCGCGCTCGATGATCCTCCGCGCCGAGGAGCGCGGCACGCTTCGTCCCGGGATGCGGCTCATCGAGCCGACCAGCGGCAACACCGGGATCGCGCTCGCCATGATCGCCGCGGCCCGCGGCTACCCGATCGAGCTCGTCATGCCCGAGAACGCCACCGCCGAGCGCGTCGATGTCATGCGCGCCTTCGGAGCGGAGGTGATCCTCACGCCTGCTGCGAGGAGCATCGAGGGCGCCATCGATCTCGCGCGCGAGAAGGTGGCGGGCGGCGGTTACCTGATGCTCGACCAGTTCAGCAACCCCGACAACTGGCGCGCCCACTACGAGACGACCGGCCCCGAGATCTGGAAGGACACCGCGCAGGCGGTCACGCATTTCGTCAGCGCGATGGGCACCACCGGGACCATCATGGGCGTCTCGCGCTTCCTCAAGGAGCAGCGCGCCGACGTGACCATCGTCGGCTGTCAGCCCACCGAGGGCTCGAGCATCCCCGGCATTCGCCGCTGGCAGGCCGCCTATCTGCCGAAGATCTTCGAGGCCGATCGCGTCGATCGCATCGTCGACGTCTCGCAGAGCGATGCCGAGATCACCACGCGCTCGCTCGCGCGCAGCGAAGGGCTCTTCTGCGGAACGAGCGCGGGCGGTGCGGTATGGGCGGCGCGCACGCTCTGCC
>JAYTZB010000938.1:0-7561 GCA_043742085.1 Polyangiaceae bacterium | reverse complement strand
GGCCTGGGCGGCTTCGTGTCGAGCGCGTATCGCGTGCAGGTCGAGGACGGCGCGACCTGGAAGGAGACCGCGGAGAACCAGCGCCAGCGCCGGCTCCACGTCGAGCCGAAGCGCGGCACCATCTACGATCGCAACGGCGCCGCGCTCGCCGCGAGCGTCGAGGTCCCGAGCATCAGCGGCGACGTCGTGGAGATGCTGCGCGGCGTCGAGACCGTACCGGCCCAGCAGGTCGCGCTCCAGGACATCTCGGTGCGCATCTCGGCCGCGCTCGGGCTCGATCCCAACGACGTCCAGGCGAAGCTCGCCTCGAAGCGTCGCTTCGTCTGGCTCAAGCGCCGCGTCACCGCCGACGAGGCGCAAGCGGTTCGCGACCTCGGTGATCCGAAGAAGTCCGCCAAGCCCGTGAAGGGGCTCGCCGTCGAGGGCGAAGGCCGTCGTTACTATCCCGGCCGCGAGCTTGCCGGCCCCGTGCTGGGCTTCGTCGCGCCGGACGGCTTCGGAAAAGACGGCCTCGAGCTCTCGCTCGACGACGAGCTCCGCGGTCGCGCCGAAGAGGTGCGTGGCCTCCGCGATCGCTCTGGCCGCCTCATCTTCTCCGAGGGCAGCACCGAGGAAGGCGCCTTCGCCGGTCACGACGTGCAGCTGTCGCTCGACGAGGGGATCCAGCACGTCGTCGAGCGCGAGCTCAACGTCGCGCAGAGCACCTACGAGACCAAGGCCGCTTCGATCGTCGTCCTCGACCCGACCACCGGCGAGATCCTCGCGCTGGCCTCGGTGCCTGGCTACAACCCGAACGACTACGGCGACAGCGAGGTCGAGGCCCGTCGCGATCGCGCCGTCACCGATCGCTTCGAGCCCGGCTCGGTCATGAAGGTGTTCACCGTCGCCGCGGCCCTCGCGGGTGGCACGCTGAAGCCCACCGACACCATCTTCTGCGAGCACGGCAACTACCAGGTGGCCAACGTCACCATCCACGACACGCACGAGAACGACTGGCTCACGCCGACGCAGATCCTCGCCAAGAGCTCGAACATCGGCGCGTTGAAGATCGGCCTCGGCCTCGGTGAGCCCGCCATGTACGCCGCGTATCGGCGCTTCGGCTTCGGCGAGCCGACCGGGCTCCCGCTCCCCGGCGAAGCGTCGGGCGTGCTCCGTCCCAAGGGCCGCGCGTGGTTCGAGGTCGAGACCGCGAACGCCTCGTTCGGTCAGGGCATCAGCGTCAGCACGGTGCAGCTCGCGTTCGGCATGGGCGCCATCGCCAACGGCGGGAAGCTGATGGAGCCCATCCTGGTCAAGAAGATCAGCGATACGCGCGGCACCGTCGTGAAGGAATGGACGCCCCACGTGCGGCGTGAGGTCGTCCCGAGCGGCGTCGCGAAGATGGTGGCCGAGATGCTCACCGCGGTCGTCGAAGAAGGCGGCACCGCCGTCGAGGCCGCGATGACGGGCTTCCGTGTCGCAGGCAAGACCGGAACTGCGCAGAAGGTCGACCCCGCGACCGGCAAATACTCCGAGGACCACTACACGGCGTCGTTCGTGGGCTTCGTGCCGGCCGACAAGCCGCGTCTCGTCGTTGCGGTCGTGCTCGACGAACCGACGATCGGGCGCTACGGAGGCGATCTCGCAGGCCCCGTCTTCCGGCGCGTCGCCGAGGCGAGCCTGCGTTACCTGGGCGTTCCGCCTTCCCACTCCACACCCAAGATCAAGACCGTGACGCGCAATGGAGACCCCGCCGAGGCCACGCTCGCCGCGATGAAGATCGACGGCGCCGGTGGCAGCGCGAAGGGCGACAGCAAGAAGCCGGACGGCAACGGCGCGCCCTCTGGGTCTTTGCCGCTCGGCCCGCTTGGGCCGCTCGGACCGCCCGCGCCGAGCGACGTGCGCGTCCCCGACGCGATCGGCATGGGCGCGCGCGATGCGGTGCGCACGGTCGGGAACGCCGGTCTCGTGCCGCTCGTCGAGGGAACGGGGCGCCTCGTCAAGCAGGTGCCTTCACCCGGTGCGCCCGCGGCCAAGGGCTCGAGCGTGCGTCTGGTCTTCGAGCCGGCGTCATGACCGAGGCGGAAGACCGCGACCTCCTCGAGGAAGCGCGTCCTGCCGAGGGCATGAGCCTCGCAGATCTCGCGCGCGAGATCCCGGGCAGCGGCGCCGTCGTCGAAGGTGACGCGTCGGTGCTCGTCACCGGCGTTCACCATGATTCGCGCCGGGTCCAGCCGGGTGATCTCTTCGTGGTGCGGCGCGGGGAGAAGTACGACGGCAACGCGTTCGTCGCCGATGCCGTCGCGCGCGGTGCGGTGGCGGTCCTCGCCGAGCGCCACGACAGCCCCACGTCGGTCCAGAATCCTCCCGAGCGTAGCGTTCCGATCCTGCGCGTCGAGGACGTCGCGACCGGCCTCGCGTACACGTCGGCGGCGGTTTACGGCCATCCTGCGTTCGCGCTCGACGTCATCGGGCTGACCGGCACCAACGGCAAGACGACCACGTCGCATCTCGTTCGCGCCGCCATCGACGGCGCGCTCGGTCTGCCCAAGTGCGGGATCGTCGGCACCATCGGGCATTCGTACGCCGGCCAGACCATCGCTGCGGCGCACACCACGCCCGAGGCCGACGAGCTCGCGCGCGTCCTCGCGGTGATGCGGAAGCGCGGGGCGACGCACGTGGCGATGGAGGTCTCGTCGATCGCCCTCGTCCTGGGGCGCGTGAAGGCGGTGCGCTTTCGCGTCGCCGCGTTCACGAACCTCACGCAGGATCACCTCGATTTCCACGGCTCGATGGAGGCCTACGCCGCCGCGAAGATGCAGCTCTTCACGACGTGCGAGCCCGGCCTCGCGGTGGTCAACGTCGACCAGCCGTTCGGCGCGAAGCTCGCCGCCGCTGCCAGGTGCAAGGTGCTCCGCGTGAAGACCAGCCTCGGCACCGCGCCCGGCGATGCCGACATCGCGCCGCTCTCCGTCGATGCCAGCGCGAGCGGCATGCGCATCACCGCGCGCGTTCCGGGCGGCGACGTCGAGATCAAGACGCGGCTCGTCGGCCTGCACAACCTCGAGAACCTGCTCGTCGCGATCGGCGTGGCGAGCGCGCTCGATCTCGAGGTCGATCGCGCGGCGAAAGCGCTCGAATTCGAGATCGGCGCCCCCGGACGCCTCGAGCGCTGCGACGGTCCCGGCGACGACCTCGTCGTGCTCGTGGACTATGCCCACACGCCCGACGCGCTCGCGCGCGTGCTCGATGCTGTTCGCGAGGTGTCGCGTCCGCTCGACGAGGCCGGCGGTACGCGGGTGGTGGCGCCGCGCGTGCTCTGCGTCTTCGGGTGCGGCGGCGATCGCGATCCGACCAAGCGCACGCCGATGGGGCAAGCGGTGGGCGCGCGCGTCGACGTCGCGATCATCACGAGCGACAACCCGCGCACCGAGGCCCCCGAGGCCATCGCGGAGCCCGTCGAGGAGGGCGTGCGCGCCAACGGCCTCTCGCGCCTCGCGCCGCAGGAGCTCGCGTCGACCCGTCGCGGCTACGCCGTGGAGCTCGATCGGCAGCGGGCCATCGCGCTCGCCATCGATGCGGCGCGCCCGGGTGACGTGGTGCTCGTCGCCGGCAAGGGCCACGAGGACTACCAGATCGTGGGAACCACGAAGCGTCCCTTCGACGACCGCGTCGAGGCACGACGCGCGCTTGAAGCGCGACGTGCGCGCACGTCGACCTCGGGCTCGTCGAGCACCGGAGCCAGCGAGTAGATGACGACGCCGATCCCGACCAACGCGGCCGCCTTCACCGTCGCCGAGATCGTGGCCGCGACGCGTGGTGCGGTGGCGCGACCGGGGCCGGCGCAGGCATCTCCCGCAGCGGGTGTCTCCTCCGACAGCCGCAGCGTCCCCGTCGGTGGCATTTTCGTCGCGCTCAAGGGCGAAGCCCACGACGGTCACGCGTTCCTCGAAGCCGCATGTCAGCGCGGTATCGCCGTCGCCATCGTCGAGCGCGGCCGTTCGGCAGGGGTTGCTGGTGCAGGCGCCGAGAACGTCACGTTCGTCGAGGTCGACGACACGCTCGTCGCGCTCGGCGATCTCGCGCGCGTCCATCTCGAGGCGTGGCGCGCGAGCAGTCCGCACCACAAGGTCATCGCCATCACGGGCAGCGCTGGCAAGACCACCACGAAGGAGCTTGCCGCTGCGCTCTTCGGCGGCGTGGGGCGAACGCACTTCACGGCCGGGAACCTGAACAACCGCGTGGGCGTTCCCTTCGTGGTGCTGGGACTTCAGACTGATCATCGCTTCGCGGTACTCGAGATGGGCATGAGCTTGCCCGGCGAGCTCGACGCCATCACGTCGTTTGCTCGACCCGACGTGGCGGTCGTCACCAACGTCGGCGTCGCGCATGCCGAAGGGGTGGGCGGTCCGGACGGCGTCATGCACGAGAAGGGCGCCGTCTATCGTGCGCTCGACAGCACCGGAGTCGCCATCGTCAACGCCGACGACGATCGCGCCACGCGCGCTTCGTCCGGCACGCGCGCGAAGCACGTCGTCACGTTCGGCACGAGGGAAGGCGCCATGTATCGCCTCGTGAGCCGCGAGCCACGCGGTGACTCGGGCTCGCGCGTGGTCATCGCGGCACCGGGCCGCGAGCTGACCGTCGACCTCCCGCTGCCCGGCGAGGCTGCCGCGATCGATCTCGTCGCCGCGCTCGCTGCGCAGGAGACCGCGAGCGGCGTGCTCTTGCCCGCGGAGACCATCGAGAGCGAGCTCGCGACGGTGCGTCTCGCGGGCCGAGCGACGGTGAAGCGCCTCGCCGAGGACATCGTCGTCCTGGACGACACGTACAACGCGAACCCCGCCAGCATGCGCGCCGCCCTGTCGACCCTCGCCGAGATCGCCGCGGCGGGCGCCGACGGGAAACCGCGCCGCCGGGTGGCCATACTCGGCGAGATGAAGGAGCTCGGGGCCCATGCCGAGGCCGAGCATCTCGCGCTCGGCGAGGCCATCGCCGCCGCCGGTGTCACGCTCGCGATCGGCTGCGGAGGCCTTATTTCCAGGGCTTTGACACGTGCGGGCGAGCTCGGCGTCACGTGCGTCGACGCCGCGTCGACCGACGCCGCCATCGCCGAGGCGAAGGCCCGCGTGCGGCCGTCAGACGCCGTTCTGGTCAAGGGATCGCGCGGCGTCGGCGCCGAGCGTATCGTCCTCGCGCTTATCGAAACTTGGCCAATTGCGGATAAGTCTGCAACGTCGGGGGCTCGATGATCTACGAGCTCCTCTACCCGCTGCGCCACTCTGCGAGCTGGCTGGGGTGGCTCAACGTCCTCCGCTACGTACCGTTCCGCGTCATCGCCTCGACGATGACGTCGATGATGCTGTGCTTCGCGCTCTCGCCCTGGTTCATCCGCGAGCTGCAGAAGAAGCAGATCGGCGAGGTCGGCCGCGAGGCCGGCATGATCCCCGACGGTCACATCAAGAAGCGCGGCACCCCCACCATGGGCGGCGCGCTGCTCCTCCTCGCGGTGCTCGGCTCCACCATCCTCTGGTGCGACCTCCGCAACGTGTTCGTGCTCGCCGCGAGCGCCATCACCGCGGGCTACGGCGTCATCGGCTACCTCGACGACTACCTGAAGATCCGCGCCAAGAACTCCAAGGGCCTCGCGGCCCGCTACAAGCTGCTCGGTCAGTTCCTCGTCGCCGGCGCGGTGCTCACCTGGGTCTTCACGTCGAAGGAGCATCTGCCCCCGGATTTCTGGGAGATCCGCGATCGGCTCGCCATCCCGTTCGTCGCGTTCAACAAGCACCCCATCCACCTGCCGCTCGCGCTCTACATCGTCTTCGCCGTCGTCACGGTGGTGGCGATGTCGAACGCCGTGAACTTCACCGACGGTCTCGACGGCCTCGCCATCGGCCCGGTCATCTTCAACGCCGGCACGTACTTGATCTGGGCGTATCTCTCGGGCGCGACGTTCGGCCTCGTCGGCGTCGTGCAGCGCTTCGTGGTCGCGAAGTACCTCGACATCCCGTTCATCGCGAGCTCGGGCGAGCTCGCCGTGTTCTGCGGGGCCATGGTCGGCGCCGGTATCGGGTTCCTCTGGTACAACACGTACCCCGCGCAGGTCTTCATGGGCGACGTCGGCGCGCTCGCTCTCGGCGGCGGCCTCGGGACGTGCGCCGTCTTCACGAAGAACGAGCTGCTCTCGGTCATCCTGGGCGGCATCTTCTTCCTCGAGGGCCTGAGCGTCGTCACCCAGGTGGTGTCGTTCAAGCTGACCGGCAAGCGCGTCTTCTTGATGGCGCCGATCCACCACCACTACGAGAAGAAGGGCTGGCCAGAGCCGAAGATCATCGTGCGGTTCTGGATCATCTCCATTCTCCTCGCGCTCGTCAGCCTCTCGAGCCTCAAGCTGCGGTGATGCCGGTGTCCTCCGTCGAACATCTCCCTGATCTGACCGGCAAGCGCGTCGTCGTCGTGGGGCTCGGCCTCAGCGGCATCGCCGCGTGTCGTCTGCTGATGGCGCGCGGCGCGCGGGTGGTCGGCACGGACGGCAAGCCGCGGGGCGCCGTCTCCGACGACGTGATGGCGCTCGAGCGCGACGGCGCAGAGTTGGTGCTCGGCGGTCACGACGCCGCGGATCTCGGCGGCGCGGACCTCATCATCGTGTCGCCCGGCGTTCCGTCGTTCGCCGCTCTCGAGGCCGCGGAGCGCCGCGGCATCCCCATCTGGGGCGAGGTCGAGCTCGCGGTGCGCGCCGTCAACGCCGCCGCGCACGCCGCGGGGCACAAGCTCCCGCGCCTGATCGCGGTCGGCGGCACGAACGGCAAGAGCACGGTGACGTCCCTCATCGGCGCGCTCCTCGAGCGCGCGGGGCTCCGCACCTTCGTCGGCGGCAACCTCGGCGAGCCGCTCGCCGCGCACGCCGACGAGGCGTTCGACGCCCTCGTGCTCGAGGTCTCGAGCTTCCAGATGGAGCGCGTCGACGCCTTCCACCCCGAGATTGCCGTGCTCCTGAACGTCACGCCGGATCACCTCGATCGCTATGACGGCGAGGCGGCGTACGCCAATGCCAAGGGCAACGCGTTCCTCCGTCAGATCGAGAGCGACGTTGCCGTCATCCCCGCCGACGACGACGTGTGTAGACTGCAGGCAGATCGCGGCAAGGGCCGCGCGATCACCTTCGGCCCCGGCGGCATCGTCGACGTCCGCGCCGACGCGGTCGTCGATCATCGCGCACGCATCACGTACCCGCGTGGCAGCTTCGGCCTCCAGGGCGGCCACAACGCGCTCAATGTCGCCGCTGCCGTCGCAGCCGTCGGGCCGTTCGGGCTCGACACGCTCGTCGTGCAGGAGGTGCTCGAGGGCTTCCGCGGCCTGCCGCATCGCATGGTCCTCGTGCGCAGCCGTGCCGGCGTTCGCTGGTACGACGACTCGAAGGGCACCAACGTCGGCGCCACCGTCACGGCCGTGCGCGGCGTGGTCGAGGAGCGTGTCGTGCTCATCGCCGGTGGTCGCGACAAGGGCGGCAGCTACGGACCGCTGGTCGATGCGCTGCGCGAGAAGGGCCGCGCCGCCGTCCTCATCGGCGAAGCGGCGC
>JAYTZB010000937.1:0-2468 GCA_043742085.1 Polyangiaceae bacterium | reverse complement strand
CGCACCGTGCGTCTCGTCGACGTGCCTGCAGCCGAGGGCGTGCGCGCCGTCGCCTACGAGACCGTCAACAAGATCACGAACAGGGGCAAGGACGCGTGGAAGCGCGAGACCGGGCTGCCTTCGATCTGGATCCTCGCGATGTTCGCGCCGTCGCCCGACGCGCACGTCATCGTGCCGTTCGAGAACGGCGCGGCCGTCGCCAAGGGCACGCCCATCGTGAACGATGCGTACTTCGGGAAGGTCGCCGCCGAGCGCCTCGTCGTGCACGAGGACAAGGGCTTCATGGTGTTCACGGCGGACGGCAAGGAGCGCGGCAAGATCGGCGTAGGACCCGCGCGCGCGAAGCCCATGCTCGGAAGCTACAGCGCGCGCGCGAAGCTCCTCACGGTCGTGCAGTACGACAAGCCGAAGACCGGCGCGCGCGCGCCCGCGTACGTCAACAGCATGTGGGAGCAGCAGAAGGCGCCGTACGCCGGCGACGTCGTCAACAGCTACAACGACGGCTCACCAGGTCCCGGCAAGCCGCCGCTGGGCGGCTTCTACGAGATCGAATCGAGCTCGCCCGGCGCCGACCTCGCGCCCGGCCAGTCGCTCGTGCACACGCATCGCACGTTCCACATGGTCGGCGAGGCTGCGGGGCTCGAGCCGCTCGCGAAGAAGATGCTCGGCGTCTCGCTCGCGGACGTCACCCCGGCGCGCTGAGCGCACGCGCGCGCCGCGCTCACACGCGCGCGGTGGATCCCGGCTTCGCGGCGGCCTTGACCGGCGCCTTCGCTGGCTTCGCGTGCTTGGCGTGCTTCTTGGGCTTGGCGCTCTTCGCGTGCGCCTTCGGAGCGTGTTGCGGTTGCGGTGCGGCCTTCGGCATCGGCTTCGATTCCTGCGCGAGCACCTGCGCCGTCGCCGCGCCTTGCTTCGGCGCGTCGGCGCGCGCATCGCGCGGGATCGTCAGGACGGCGATCATTGCCGCGCCGCCCGCGAGGAGCGAGAGCGCGGCCGTCATACGTCGTGCGAGAGCTCGGACGAGGGGTATCGGCATCGGGTTGCTGGAGCCCTGAGCAATCGGAGTGCCGTCGCGGAAGGAGCCGCTATCTGCGCGGCTCGACGTGGAGGTCGCGCGGCCCCGGTCGAACGACCCGAGGGCAGGTCGCAGCGATCGCGGACTCGAGTCCGCTGTGCGTGTGCTCAGCTCGCGGTGCCAGGCTGCTGCGGGCGCTCGCCGGGAAGGCCTCGCGCATCGCGCTCGAGGGACTCGACGCTGCGGATGTGCACGGACCGGGCCTCATCGGCGAGCAGCCACATGCCGCCTTCGTTCATCGTGACGGAGACCACGTCGTGGTTGGCGTTCTCGAGCATCAGCCGCGTCGGCGGCTCGCTCGTCCACGGCCACGAGATGATGGTCCACTGCTCCTTCGACGCTTCGAGCTCGGCAGCCGCGGACGTGTCGCGGAAACGACGGAGGCCCTCGCGACCCTCGCTCTTCATGCGCTTCTCGTCAGGCCATACGATCATGAATGCTCCTCCAGAATCAGTCGCTGCAGCCGCCACCATCGCACGAGGCGGCCCCCGCGCGGAAAGATATGAACAGCGCAAACCTCACGCCGACCGCAGAAGACGCTCGCTTTCGCGGTCGCGGCGCCGAGCGGCGACGGCTCGGCCCATCGCGGCCTCGTCGACCAGACGCCGCATCGCGTTGAACGTGCGGTCCCACGACGTCCGCGCGAGGAGGCCGTCGCCGGCGATGGTCCGCATGGCAGTGACCACCGGGTCGCGCACCCCGAGCAGCGCCGCATCGACGGCCTCGACGAAGCCGCCCGGCTCGACCATGGAGACGAGCCCACGCTCGGCGAGCGACGTGACCTCGTCGAGCGGCGTGCTGACCACCGGCTTGCCGGCGGCGAGGCACGCGAGCAGACCGGAGGGCTCGGTCCGTCGCGTCGCGGCGTCGTCTCGGAACGGGATGATCGCGACGTCCCACGACGCGACGTGCTTCGGCAGCTCGGCATAGTCGCGCGCGCCGAGCCAGTGGAGGTTCGGGCGGTCCGGTAGATCCCAGGTGGTCACGCCGACGAGCCCGCCGGCGAGGACGAGCTGCACCTCGGGGCGCGCGGCGGCGAGCTGATCGATGAGCCCGAGGTCGACGCGATCGTCGATGGGCCCGAGGAACCCCACGCGCGGGCCTCGCGCGAGGAGATCGCCCAGCTCGCGGCGCGAGCACGGGGCAGCGTCCGCGAAGTGGTCGGCGTCGACGCTGCTCGGGAGCGGGTACGTCGACACGTTCCGCGAGCGCTTCGCCTCGAACAGCGCGGTGCCCGCGGTGAAGACGAGATCGGCGCGGGCAAGGAGGTCGGCCTCGTCCTTGGCCGCCTCGGGTCGGGCGCCGGGGCGCGCCGCATGATCGGCGACGCAGTCGTACACGAGGAGCGATGGATCGAGATCGCGCGCGGCGCGCAAGGCCGAAGGGGCGTAGA
>JAYTZB010000936.1:0-4096 GCA_043742085.1 Polyangiaceae bacterium | reverse complement strand
GACAGCTCAGGCGAACGCGCTCCACGCGAGGCTGTTGGAGCTCCACAAGATGCTCCTCGATATCGTCCGCGCCGAGTACGAGCGCGAGCACGGCCCGATCGGCGGCCCGGGGCCGCTCCTCCAGCTCGTCACCGGCGACCCGGCGTTCGCGTGGCTTCGGCCGCTCTCCATGCTCCTCGTCGAGATGGATGATCCCGAGGCGCTGGCTCGCGCCGGCGGCACGCGTGCGCTCGTCGATGCGGCGTTCGCGCCGGGGAACGTGTTCTCGGACCGCTACCTCGCGCTCGCGGCGTCGACGCCCGGAGTGACCCATGCGCACGCCGCGACGATGAAGCTCCTCGACGCGCTCCCGCGCAGTTGACGAACACCTGAATCGATGGCGTCCCGCTCCAGATTCGAATGTCGGATGCACGTTCCGCGGACCAGGCGTGGCCCGGTGCTCGTCGCCATGACCGTGGCCGCCGCTGTCGGGAGCCTTCTCCTCGCATCGTGCGCCGGCAAGGCGCCCGGATACAGCGCCAGCAGTCCCACCGAGATCACCTGTGGATGCCATGACGGCGCCACTTGCTACGACGAGACGGCAGCCCTCGCCACGAAGCGCGGCGAGAACGCCGACAGCGCCGAGGAGCTCCTCTATCTGTCGCAGTGCGCCTGCTTCCAGGGAAGCATGGCCGGTTGCAACACGCTCGGCCACTTCGCGAAGGACTGGACGAGGGCCTGCGAGCACGGCGACGACGTCGCGACGTCCTGCACGGTCACCGGCTTCGTGTACCTCCACGGGGTCGCCGTTCCACGCTTGAACGGTCGGTCGTTCCTCCACGATCCCGCGGCGTCGCGCGCCGCATTCGAGAAGGCATGCGCGGCCGGGGCGGCCGTCGCCTGCCGCAACGCGCACTGAGCGCCCACCATGACCGACCGTGCGCCATCCTGGGCCGCCGGCACGTCAACAAATGGTCACACGACCGAGAAACGACGGAAAATGAGCGCGATCCACGGCGGTGCGTGAATTGCTTACGCGCTCGCCACCATGGCCGCTCGCCTCTCCTTCGCGCTCGTTTCCGTCCTCGCTTCTCTTCTCGTCGCCGGCTCGCTCGTCGCATGCACGACGACCGTGATCCAGCGCGAGGGGGCGCCTCCCGCGCCCGGCGACGAAGCCGGCGTCGTCGATCCCGGCATCACCACGCCGCTCCCCGAGGCCGGCACGCCGGATACCGCGCCGCCCGGGCCATTCGTCTTCAAGCCCGCGCCGAAGGGCACGTTCGCGCAGGCGGTGTCGTTCGGCGGCTCGGTGGTGAAGGCGCCGAAGATCGTGCCCATCATCTTCACGGCGGACTCCTCGAAGCAGCAGATCATCGATCTCACGGCGAAGCTCGCCACCTCTGCGTACTGGGGGAAGATCTCGTCCGAGTACGGCGTAGGACCCCTCACGGCGAAGCCTGCCATCGTCCTCAACGAGGCTGCGCCGTCGACCATCGACGACAACCAGATCGGTCCCTGGCTCGCCTCTAAGTTCTCGTCCGACGCGGCGCGCTTCGGGACGCCCGACTCGAGCACGCTCTACGCGATCTTCTATCCGGACGGCACCACCGTCACCGAGCAGAGCGGCACGAGCTGCACCGAGTTCGGCGGCTATCACTTCGAGACCACCGTGGGCAGCACGCCCATCAGCTACTCGGTCGTTCCGCGCTGTGGTTCGTTCGCCGGCCTCAACGGCTTCGAGGTCACGTCGTTCTCGACGAGCCACGAGGTGCTCGAGTGGGCGACCGATCCGTTCCCGGCCACGAGCCCCGCATACATGAGCGTCGACGACGATCACGCGGTCTGGGGCCGGGTCTTCCTCGGTGAGCTCGGCGACCTGTGCACGCAGATGGACTCACGGACGCTTCCGTCCGATCTCGGCTTCACCGTGCAGCGCACGTGGTCGAACGCATCGGCGAAGGGCGGCCACCATCCGTGCGCGCCGATCACGAAGGACCCGTATTTCACGGCGTATCCCACGAAGCCCGACACCATTCCGGCGGTCGACGCGTTCGGTCAGCAGATCATGACGAAGGGCTTCAAGGTGGCGGTGGGTCAATCGAAGACCATCGAGCTCACCATGTACAGCGACGCCGACGTCGCGCCGTGGAACGTGCAGGTCATCGACCTCTCGCAGATCACCGGCGCGCCGCAGGAGTTCACGTACTCCCTGGACAGGTCGAAGGGCTCCGCCGGAGACACGCTCCACCTGACCATCACCGGCAGCGCTCCCGCGCAGCAGGGCCAGGGCTTCCTGCTCTACTCGTCGCTGGGCAAGCTCGCGAACCTCTGGCCGGTCTGGGTCACGAACTGATCGTCACGAGCCGAGGACGCTCACACCGGCGGAGTGAACGCGCCGGTCAAGGCGCCGAGCCGCTTGATGGCGGCGACGGCGTCGTGCGCCGCCTCGACCACCGCCGGATCATCCGGGCTCGTCCGCTGTCCCACCATCAACGTGAGGCGCATGGCCATGAGCAGCGCCTCCGTGGAGCCCATCTTCTCGATCACGGTCGTCGCGAACGTGACCGCCTCGTCGTCATTGCCGGTGTCGCTCATTCGTACATCACATATTCCGGCTGTGGCTTCAGCGCCAGGACCTCGGCCGGCGTCATGACCTGCCAGCCGTTGCGGTGGTCCTCGTCGAAGAAGAGCTTGAAGCCCGCATGCACCTCGCGCGGCATCACCACCATGAGGTTGTTGTACGTCTCGATCTTCGACCACTTCGGTCCCAGGCCGTCGACGCTGTTGATCACGACGACGCCCGGATAGGGCTTCACCGTCGCCTCCTCCTTCACGACGTAGCGATTGACCTGATGGAAGACGAGCGCCTTCTCGGGCAGGTCCTCCTCGGCGATCACCTTCGAGAGGTACTCGGCGACCGCATTGATCTCGGCACCGGTCGTCTGGCCATAGATCTTGCCGGGGCGCTGCCCGCTCTTCATCGCCCACTCGGGGTCGAGCGCGATGCCCACGTCCGGCGCGCGCAGGTATTTCTCGAAGTGCTTCACCTCGGTGAGAAAGTCGGATTGACCGGGCTGGATGTTGAGGAGGAACAGCCCCTTCGCCTCGCGGGCGAGACGTAGGTACGTGTCGACCGTGCTGTCCTCGACGCGACGTCGATACTTGCCGTCGGCGCCGGCACCCGCTTGCACCACGACGGCGATGAGCTCGTAGACCGGCAGCACCTTGCGCTCGCCGCCCGCGTACTTGTCCGCGTAGCCAATGAGCGCCTTCGATTTCGCGGCGAGGTTCCCTTGCAGCTCGCCGAGCGCGGGCGCGCCCGGCGTCCCGCAGAAGCCGACGAGTCGATGCTCGGGGAAGATCGCGCGGCCTCCACGCGGGAGCTCGCTCTTCGTCTTCGCGATCGGCCCGACGTCGGGCGCGACGCTCGCTGCTGCGGTCTCGCGCGGTGCGCTCTTGACGTCGCGTTGGCCGTCGCGTTCGCGTGCGGCCGGCGTCGATGCTGCCGCGCACGACGCGGAGAGCAAGAGAACGAGCCGCAGCGATCTCACGGATGAATCATGCAGTGCCCGCGCCATCGATGTCGAGTCGGCAGCAAAACGGGCACGGGAAATGCTCGAACCTCTTCCAGATGACGCACGAAAGGACGAGCGAGGCGAGGCCGGATTCGACGGATCGAAAGGTGCCGCGGATCCTCGTGGTGGACGATGCCGAGGACACTCGCGTGCTCTACGCGACGTTCCTGTCGTTCTCTGGGCTCACGGTCGAGGAGGCGAGCGACGGCGAGATGGCGCTCCATTCGATCGCGAAATCGCCTCCGGATCTCGTGGTGATGGACCTCGCGATGCCGCGCGTCGACGGCTGGGAGACGACGCGCTTGATCAAGTCCAACCCGCGTACGCAGAACGTTCGCGTGATCGTCGTGACGTCGAACGCGATGCCCGATCAGGTCGCGAAGGCCCGCGCCGCCGGCGCGGACGAGGTGCTGACGAAGCCGTGTCTGCCGGACACGCTGCTCGCCTCGGTCCGCGAGGTCCTAGCGCGCCGGTAGTCGCTTCGAAGAGCACGGCGGACACGACCATCGGTCGCCCTCCGGGAACCATCCCGACGACGTGGC
>JAYTZB010000935.1:0-1857 GCA_043742085.1 Polyangiaceae bacterium | reverse complement strand
CAGCACGAGCACCTCGATCTCCTCGACCTCTTTTGCTGGGAGCAGATGGCCGGCCGCTGGCACGGACAGATCCGCGCCGAGTACGACATCGTGCAGGAGTCACTCGCTCCCCTCGATTGCCGGAGCCTGCTGGTGACGATGCTCGGCGTCGACGAGCGCCATCGTACCGGTCCGAAATTTGAGCTGTTCCGGGATATGATCGACGAGCTGTGGAAGGACGTTCTCCAGGTTCCGATCAATCCGCGGGAGACGATTCGCTGGAAGCGAGTCATCGCGACGACGCTGCAGAGAATGCACGTCTACGGTCTCGTCGCGCCGCGGGCGAAGGCGCTCGCGAAGCGCATCACTCGTCGTGGCCACTAGCCACGCGAGCCGGTAGGAGGACACCGGCGCCCCCGATCGACGCGAGCTTGCGCGCCGCTCCCGCTCCCGTACGCTGTACGGGTGCCCCCCCTTCGCTCGCTCCTCTCCACGTTCGCGCGATTCGCGCCGTTCGCGCTCGTTGCCGCTGTCGTCGTCGCCTCGCTCGCCTCTCCGCGCACCGCGAGCGCCGACTCCGGGATCTCGTCGCTCTCGACCTCGCCCGTCACCGTCTACGGCGCGAAATGGTGCAGCGCGTGCCGCACGCTCGAGGGCGGCCTGAAGGATCGCAAGATCGCGTTCGAGGTGATCGACGTCGACGACAACCCCACGGCCTTCGCGCGCGCGCGAGCCGCGTCGGGCGCGTCGAACGCGATCCCGCTCACCAGCATCACGCGAAGCAGCACCACGGTCTGGGTGGTCGGCTCGGACATCGACGCCGTGGACCGCGCGCAGCGCGGCGAGTAGCCGCGAGGGCCGCGAGGCCCGCGAGATTCAGATGAAGCCCATCGCCTTCAGCGCTTCGTAGCGGCGAATCGGCGACGTCGGATAGTTCGTCTGGTCGCCGTCGGCCCGGTAATGCCGGTACGGAAAGCGGATCTGCGCCGCCTTCTCGAGGACCGACTCCCACGCCGCTTCCATGGTGAATCCGTGCGCGTTGACGAGCAGCACGTAGCCATCGGCGTCGTAGCCCGCGGTCAGGTAGAGGTCGTCCTTCTTGTAGACGTCCCAGAAGAAGATATCGCCGAGGAGCTTCTCCGGGAACTGGATGGCATGACCGCCCGGCGTTCCCTCCTTCGTCGACATGAGCAGCGAGGCGCCGAAGCCCTCCGCGAAATCCGGCGTGAAGCGCCCGTCGACGAGGCTCGCAATGACCTCGCCCATGCCATGACGCGAGAGCGTCCAGAACAGGTTCGGATGCGAGTTGTAGCCAAAGCGCTCGCACTTCTCGAGGAACCAGATCCCGTCGCGCGCGGCGATGAAGTTGGCGTCGGCGAAGCCCGTGTACTTCATCTCGCGATACGCCGGGAAGAGGCGGCCCATGACCTCCTTCACCGCGCGACACTCGAGATCGACGACGAACGCGAAGTTGAACGCGCAGCCCACGAAGTGGCCGAGATCGAGCGCGCATTTCTTCTTGCACTCGATGGCCATGAACGCGAACACCGGCTCGCCGTTCTGGAACCAGACCTCGGCGTTCGTCTCGACGCCTTCCTTGCGCTCCTGGAGGATGAACGCGCCCTCGTGGGTGCTCGTCGACAGGTGGATGCGCAGCTCCTGGTTGGCGTCCGGCGCGTCCTCGGCCTCGGGCACGAAGGTCTCGTAGCTGGCGCCCTCGTCGGGCTTGTAGACGTAGGCAGTGTCGGGGTGCTCGTTCAGGAAGGCGATGGCCTCGGCGGGGCGCTCGAAGCGCATCGCGGGCGGCGAGTGCAGCCCGTAGCGCTCGACGAGCTCGAGGCACTTCGCGCGATCGTGCTCCATCGTGTTGGCATGACG
>JAYTZB010000934.1:0-3947 GCA_043742085.1 Polyangiaceae bacterium | reverse complement strand
CTCACGCGGGGGCTCACCACCGCCGCGCACCGCGAAGCGCTCGCGCGCGTCTACGCGCCCACCAACGTCCTCCAGATCTACGGCGCCCGCGAGGCGGGCATCCTCTTCGTCCAGGGCGACGACGGACTCATGCATCATGCACCTTTCACGACGCACGTGGAGCTCCTGCGCGCGAAGGTCGCGACGCCGGGAGCCAAGGACGTGGCGCTGGTGGTGGTGACCACGCTCGATCGTGAAGTGCAGCCGCTGGTTCGCTACGTCCTCGGCGACCTCGTGCAGGTGGCGGAAGGAGCTTCGCGCTTCACCACCGTCCCGCCGCTGGTGTCCGTCGAGGGCAAGCTCGACGACGCGATCCTTCGCCCCGACGGCGCCCTCGTGACGCCTGGCGCGATCGATCGCGCGATCGCCGCCGCGTCTCCGCGCGCGTACCAGGTGGTGCAGCGCGACGCATCGAACGTCGATGTCGAGGTGGTCGGCGGCTCGCCGGAGGCCGCACGAGAAGCGCTCGCGCCGCTGCTCGAAGGCATGACCATCGCGTCTCGTCCCGCGACCGCGATTGCGGTAGAGCCCAACGGAAAATACCGCGTCTCGCGACGCATTGCGCCGCCCGCCACGTACGATCTCTTCGAGGGAGTAGAACGATGAAGGAGATGATCGATCGCCACGCCCGGAGCGTGCGCTCGCAGATCCCGCTGCTCACCCGCGAGCTGTGCGGCCGCCCGCTGGTCTTCCTCGACAACGCGTCGACCACGCCGAAGCCACGCACGGTCATCGACGCCGTCGTGAACTACTACGAGCGCTCGACCGCAAACGTGCACCGCGGTGTGCACTCGCTCGGCGAGGAGGCCACGCGGCTCTTCGACGACGCACGGCGCGAGGTCGGCGCGCTGATCGGCGCGAGCCCCGGCGAGATCGTCCTCGTGCGCGGCACCACCGAGGCCATCAACTTCGTCGCGAACGGCCTCGAGCTCGGCCCCGAGGACGAGGTGGTCTTCCCCGCGAGCGAGCACCACGCCAACTGGATCCCGTGGCGCGTCCACGCGAAGCCGGTCCCGGTGCCCATCGACGACGACGGCGTCCCGCGCTGGGAGACCATCGAGAGCCTGATCACCTCGAAGACCAAGCTCATCTCGATCGGCCACGTATCCAACGTGACCGGCGCGATCGCCCCCATCGAGGAGGTGGTCCGCATCGCGAAGGCGCACGGCGTGCCGGTCTTGCTCGATGCGGCGCAGTCGCTCTCGCATCTCCCGCTCGACATCACGAAGCTCGGCGTCGATTTCCTCGCGGCCTCGAGCCACAAGGCGTTCGGGCCGTCCGGCGTCGGGATCCTCTGGTCGAAGAAGGAGTTCCTCGCGAAGTGCCCCCTCTACCAGGTGGGCGGTGGCATGGTCTCGCTGAACAACGACATCGACATCGGCGGCTTCATCCCGCGCGACGCGCCGTTCAAGTTCGAGGCGGGCACGCCAGCCATCGAAGCGACCATCGGCTTCGGTGCAGCGGTGAAGTGGATGCGCGCCATCGGCATGGAGGCCATCCGCGAGCACGACATCGCGATGAGCAAGTACCTCTTCGAAGGGCTCGCCGAGATCAAGGGCGTGCGCGTCCTCGCGCACAAGCTGCCGTACGCGGAGCGCATCGCGCTCGCCACGTTCGTCGTCGATGCGCCCGCCATGACCCAGGAGAGCGTCGCCCGTGCGCTATGCGACATGTTCGGCGTTTGCGTCTCCGCCGGCTTCCACTGCACGCACGTGCTGCATCATCGCGCGCACCTTCCCGGCACGGTCCGCGCGAGCCCGCACATCTTCAACACCACCGAAGAGATCGACGTGCTCCTCGAAGGCGTCCGCGAAATCGCCAGCTGAGCGCCGCGCGCGTTCAGTGCGCGCGGGCTTCGATCGCGGCTTCTTGGAGCTTCAGGAGCGTCTCGAGCATCGCCGAGACCTGCTCGGGTCGCGGAGGGAGCGCGCCCCACCAGTCGACCACGAACTGAAGGCTCTCGAGCTTGCGCAGCAGCATGCGTCGCGCCTTGCCGTCCCGCGTGACGCCGAGCGTGCGACGGACGTCGGCGAGGAGCTGCACCACCACCTCGGCGCGGCCGACGCGCGCCGTCTCGCGAGCCGCAGGAGCGCGCTCGGGCAGCGTCTCGTCCTCGGCGGCGGACGCTGCGTCGACGATCGACGGGGAGGGCTGGAAAAACGGCTCGTGCATTGGCTTGGGTCGTGAAAAAAACACGCCGCGTCGGGCTCGGGGGGGCAAGCCTCGACGCGGCGCTGTCCGGGCTACAAGCGGATTCCGTACCAACCGCAAGTCCACGGACTCTGGTCACGAGAAGCCTCGTTGCCTTTCAGCATCGCAACGCCGAATTTCAGCTTCGTCATCCCTGCCCCATCCGTACCCCCGCGGAGGTATTCGAAGCGGGCTAGCGAACGACTAGGGATTGCAGTCGCTCGGCGCGCTCCCGGAGGTGCCGCCGGACGAGCCCGGTGTGCCCGGTGTGCCCGGTGTGCCCGGGCTGGTAGCGGTGCCGTCCGCGGCGGTCAGACCGAAGAACGAGGCCGCCTTGGCCGTCGAGCACACGCCCTCGTCGAGGAGGTAGGCGCCCGCGGTACCGCATCCTGCCTTCGGGTCGAGAGCGACGCCGTGGGGCATGCCCTTCACGAGCCAGCTCTCCACCCGCACCACGCCCGACGCATCCTTGTATTCTGCATGGGTTGCGCCGCCCACCGTCTCCGTCAGCGGAGCTGCGCTGGCCACCCCGGCGACGCCGGTCCATTGCTTCACGAGCTCGCCCTCGTTCATCGGACGCACGATGTAGTCGGCGTCGCCGTGCCAGATCGACACGCGCGGTGCTGCGCCCTTCGCGGCGGCCGGGACCAGGGCAGCCCACGCCTCCGCGGTCTTGTCGCGGCCGGGGCTCATGCACGCATACGCGTCGGTCTGCGACGTCGCGCAGGCGTAGGGCAGCCCGGCCATGATCGCGCCGGCCTCGAAGACGTCGGGATACGTCGCGAGCATCACCGCGGTCATCGCCGCGCCGGCCGAGAGGCCCGTGACGTACGCGTGCGTCGCGCCATAGGTGGTCTTCGCGTACGCGGTCATCGCCGCGATCGAGCTGGCCTCGCCGGCGCCGCGTTCGATCTGTCCCTTCTCGTACCAGCGGAAGCATTTCTGGAAGCTGTTGGCGGTCGTCTGCTCGGGATACACGACCGCGAAGCCGGCCTTGTCGGCGAGCGCGTTCCATCCGGCACCGACGTAGTCGCTCGCGCCCTGCGTGCAGCCGTGGAGCGCGACGACGATCGACGACGCCTTTCCGCCGGCGGGCGCGTGGACGAACATCTTCAGGCGGCCAGGGTTCTCGCCGAACGCGGTCACCTCGGCGAGCCCGCTGCCGACCGCGCCGGGCGCTCCGCTCGTTCCGCCGGTGGGAAGCCCGGGAAGATCGGCGGGCGCGGTCTTCGACGGACACAGGGATGCGCTGCTGCCTCCGGGCGAGCCGGATGAACAACCTGCGACGACGAGAGTCAGCAACACCACGGACAGAGCGGGTCGAATCATTGCGTGGGCTTCCAGCAGCGAACGTGCCGGATGAACCCGTCACGATCGGGCTTGTTTTGGCGGGAGGCGCGTCGTCGAGGACGCTGCCGAGCCCGCGATCGGCCGCGTCGTCAGGGACGCGCTCCGACCCCCGACGGTCAGGACCCGAATCGTGTCCCGGTGTCGTGATTTTCCAGGCTTGCCGATGATGAGGACCCGAATCGTCAGCCGTCTTCGGGATCGAGCTCGCCGGGCGCAGCGCCGACGTCGCTCGCCTTGATGCCGAGCCTCGCCGCGAGGCGCTGGAGGAAGCGGCGGCTCACACCCGCGAGCTCCGCGGCATGCGTGACGTTTCCCTTCGCACGCTCGAGCACCGCGCGGACGTAGACGTTCTCGAAGCTCTCCGTCCA
>JAYTZB010000933.1:0-2418 GCA_043742085.1 Polyangiaceae bacterium | reverse complement strand
CTGATTCCCTCGAGACGGAGCGGCTCCTCGAGCCGATGCTGCGCGCGGCGCTGAACGACGTACTGACCGGTGGCAGCGAGGGCGAGGCCGACCGCGAGGCCGCCGAAGACCTGCAAGAGCATGGTGCGCCGGCGGCGATCCGGCGCGAGCGCCGCGCCGATCGGGAGCTCCTTGCGGTACGGCACGCCTCGAGCGTAGCACCGCGCGCTTCGACGACGCTCATAGCGAAGGGAATCCATAAGCTCGTCGCGCCGACGCCATCTATTCGCCCGCTGGGCCGGATCGCACTATTCCTCGTGATCATGGGTGACAAAGCCGTGGTCCCGACGAAATGCGACGCTTGCGGCGCGGAGCGCGAGCTCGTTCGCAGCGGCGAGCGCACCGCGGCGCGCTGCGATTCGTGCGGCAAGGTCGAGGACGTCGACATCGTCTGCGCGGCGCAGAAGAAGTGGACGCTGGTCGAGCCCGACGGCGGCGTTCGTTCGTACGCGAGCCGTGAAGCCCTGGTCGCTGCGCTGCAGGCGCCCGTCGCGAGCGCCACCGACGACGCGAAGAAGACCGACCACGCGAAGGCTTCGGCGGTGGTCGACGCCAAGAAGAACGAGATCGAGGACGACGTGCTGTCGGTGCGCGATCTCGAGGTGGTCGCGGTTCCGCCGCTGCCCGCCACCGCGCGGACGTCCCGTGCGCCTGGCGCCCCCAGCGGTCCGCCGCCGCCACTGCCGCCGCCGAAGGCTCGCATTCTCACGACGCTCGCGCCGCCTTCGCGCCACGATGCGCCCGCGCCGCCGCCGCCGTCGATCGACGCGCCCGTGATCGACGAGCCCGCGCCCGCGGCTGCTGCGTCGGCCTCTTCCTCTGCAACGACGCCGGTGCCCGCAAAGGCCACGGAGGTCGCGCCGTCGAAGGCGCCGCCCGAGCCGCTGCCCAAGCCCGAGGTCGCGACGGCGAAGGACGTCATGCCCTCGACGCCTCCGCGCGCGAAGGACGACGCCGAGCCTCCGAAGCGCGGCTGGTTCTTGCCCGTCGCCGCGGTCGCGGTCGTCGCGGGAAGCGTGGCGTTCGCGTTCCGTGGCGCGCCCGCCAACGAGACCACCGCACCGACCGCAGCCGACGCTGCGCCGGTCGACACGAAGACGTCCGCGTCGTCGTCGTCGTCCGCAGCGGCTCCCGCGAGCGCGATGCCGTCGGGGAGCGCGTCCGCGATGGCGAGCGGCGCGCCTGCTTCGAGCGGGGCGCCGGCATCGAGCGCTTCGAGCAATGCATCTGCGAGCGCTTCGTCCACCGCGCCGCCCGACAAGGCGACCGCGAGCGATCCTGGCGTCAAGACCACCGCCACGGGCGCGATCGGGGCCGCAGGCGACTCGCCGGCCGTCGCGATCGGATCTCTCCCGCTCTCCGAGCTGCTCACGCGTGGATCGGCTGCGCGGCGCAGCGGTGACAACGCACGCGCGAAGACCCTGCTCGAACGCGCGCTCGTCGTGAGCCCCGGCAACGTCGAGGCGCTCTCGGGTCTCGCCGACATGGCGCGCGGCACGGGCGATCTCGCGGGCGCGAAGGCGAGCTACGAGCGCGCGCTCGCGACGAGCCCTGGCTTCTCTCCCGCGCTGCTGGGCCTTGCCGATACCGAGTGGGACCTCGGCGATCGGGCCAGCGCGCAGCGCCACTATCGCACGCTGATCGCCAACGGCAGCTCGGCACCGGAACGCGCGAAGACGCGCGCGACGGGCGCGACGGGCGCGTCCGGCGCGACGGCGACACCGCCGCCGACCAACACGGTGCGCCCGATAACGTCGGCGGACCTGCCGCCGCCGGCGCCCGCGCCCAAGCCCTGAGCGTGCTCTCGCATCGCTCGGGCCTGCGACGCGGAGGCGCCAGCGGTCATCGTTCTCTTTGCAGGTTCACAGGCTGCGTTTCGCGATTCGCCTACGGCGAAGGCTTCAGGCTTGCGGTCGTTGTGCCGGCTGACCCGCACCCTGCCCCTTCATCAGGAGCTCCAGGGGCGGAACCGCGCCCATGATCTGGAGGAAGAGCAACGAGTCGTAGCTCTCGTGATGCTCCACGATCTTCCCGCCCGCGATTCGATCGAGCGAGATCCCGCGGATCTCTCCGCGGTTGTTCGTGGGCGGTATGCCCATGAAGATCCCGCGATGCGTGCCGCGCGCCGTCCAGCGCGTGTAGACGCGATCGCCGGACGTGCCGATGTCCTCGATGGTCAGGCGCAGATCGGGAAATGCCCCGCGAAACGCCTGCACCTGCGCGCGCAGCGCCTCGAGCCCTCGGACGCTGTTCACGATCGGCTCGACCGCGACGTACGTGTCCGAGACGAGCTCGTCGACGACCCCCAGATTCCCCTTGTTCCAGACTTCTTCGATGAAGCGACGCACGAGCCCCATGTTGTCCATAGCCATTTCGATT
>JAYTZB010000932.1:0-2044 GCA_043742085.1 Polyangiaceae bacterium | reverse complement strand
CCGCCAATCGCCTCGCGGATGCGAAGCGCACGGTCGGCGCGGTCCTCAAGCTCGCGCCCAACGACGTGAGCACGCACGTCGTCTCCGGACGCCTCGCGCTCGCCGAGGGACGCCCCGACGAGGCGATCAAGGAGGGCGAGCTCGCGGCCAAGCTCATGCCGAACGATCAACCGGCGCGCCTGCTCGTCGCCGACGGCTGGGCGAAGAAGGGCGAGATCGATCTCGCCGTCGAGGCCTACCAGGCCGCATTCGGGCTCGACCACTCCGACCCCACGCCGCTCGTCAACGCGGCGGTCGCGTGTCTCGCTTCCGGCCGCGTCACGAGCGCGAAGGCGTTCGCCGTACGCGCGACGCGGGACTTCGGTTCCAACGCGGTCGCGTGGGTCGCGCTCGGCGACGCGCTCGCTGCCGACAAGGACACGGCCGGCGCGAAGGCCGCGTACGAGAGCGCGAAGAAGGCGCCGGGCGTCGACGCCGCAGCGGTCGATCGCAAGCTCGCCAAGCTGAAATGACGCGCGCGTGATTCTTCACTAGAGTCCCATCGATGTCGGACCTCGGAACGCGCATCGCTCAGGGGGATCAGCGCGCCGCTGCGCGCGCGATGCGCAACGTCGACGACCGCATGCCGGGTCACCTGGACCTCCTCAAGGAGATCTTTCCGCGCACCGGTCGCGCCTTCATCGTCGGCGTGACCGGCAACCCGGGCGCGGGAAAGAGCACGCTCACCGATCGGCTCATCCAGCACTACCGCGCAGGCGGCCGCACCGTCGGCGTCATCTGCGTCGACCCGTCGAGCCCGTACACCGGAGGCGCGATCCTCGGCGATCGCATCCGCATGACACGGCATGCGACCGATCCCGGTGTGTTCATCCGGTCCGTGGCGACGCGCGGGCATCTCGGCGGGCTCTCGCGATCGGCGCGCGACATGGTGCGCGTCCTCGATGCGTACGGCAGCGACGTGGTCATCGTCGAGACGGTGGGCGTCGGTCAGGACGAGCTCGAGATCACGCGCACCGCGCACTCCACGCTGGTCGTCATGGCGCCCGGGATGGGCGACGAGGTCCAGGCCATCAAGGCCGGAATCCTCGAGACCGCCGACGTCTTCGCCGTCAACAAGGCCGACCGCGACGGCGCCGACTCCACGATGCGCGATCTCGAGCTGATGATCGCGCTCGGCACCGAGACGATGGTCGCCTCCGGCCGGAGCCGCGCGCACGTCGTGCATGGCGGCGCGAAGGTCGACGTCATCGCCGGCGTCGGTGAGGCGCCCGCCGGCAAGACCCACGAGGAGCACTGGACGCCTCCGATCACGAAGTGCATCGCCACGAAGAACGAGGGCATCGCCGAGCTCGTCGACGCGCTGGATCGCCATAAATCATGGCTCGACGGCACCGAGTCGGGTCGCATGCGACGGCGCCTTCGCCTCGCCGAGGAGCTGCGCGAGGCGCTCCGCGAGACGCTCATCGAAGCGGCCACCGACGCGCTCGGCCCCGCGCTCGATCAGGCCGTGGTGGACGTCGAGCAGAAGACCATCGATCCGTACACGGCGACCGAGCAGCTCCTCGCAGCGTTCAAGGCGCGTTGAAGCGACACCGTGACGCAAGCTCGTTGGGGCTGGTCGCAAGGAGTCACGCTGGCATCTGGAAGCGGCGCAGCACGTAGTCGATGATCGCGATGTCGAGGAGCTCTTGATTGGCGGGGGTGAGCGCGTCGAACGAGAAGCTCACGCGATGCAGGCTGCCTTGCGACCTCGTGCTCGCCACCTTGGCCTTGCCGCTGATGGCCTGCGTGCCGCTACCGGCGAACGCCGGAACGTGAAGCGTGAAGCCGATGACGCGCCCCACCGGCTGACTCGCGGGAAGGAGCGCCGCGAATCCGCCGCTCGCGAGGTCCATCGTCGACGTGCGCTCCGGTGTCGAGCCGCCGATGTCGAGCTCCACCTTGATCAGCTGCGCGATGCGGAGGGCGCTGCGCAGCGTCTTGCCGTTGTGATTCATCTGCTGCGCGACGAGGAGCAGCCGTCCCAGCTCGCGGCGCGATTGCA
>JAYTZB010000931.1:0-2583 GCA_043742085.1 Polyangiaceae bacterium | reverse complement strand
AGCGGCTCCGTCCGGCCTACCCGACGATGAGCTTTGCCACCGTCTACAGCACCCTCGACGTGCTCGTCGGCGCGGGGCTGGCTGGATCGCTGAATGCCGACGAGGGCTCGCGAGCGGTTCGCTTCGATCCCAACACCGAGCCGCACCATCACGCGATCTGCGACGCGTGCGGGACGGTGCTCGACATTCCGCTCGACGTCCCGCTGGCGCGCCCGGTCCGCACCGCCGAGCTCGACGGCTTTCGCGTTCTCCGCGAGGAGCGCACGTACCGCGGTTTGTGCAACCGGTGCGCTTGAAGATTCGGACAGCAAAAGGAGAGACAACATGAGCAAGCAGCTGAACGGGTCGAAGACCCACCAGAACCTGAAGGATGCATTCGCCGGCGAGTCGCAGGCGAACCGTCGTTACCTCTACTTCGCACAGCAGGCGGACATCGAGGGCCTTCCCGAGATCGCCGGCAACTTCAAGGAGACCGCGGACGGCGAGACCGGTCACGCGCACGGTCACCTGAAGTACCTCGCGTCGGTCGGCGATCCCGCCACCGGCCTGCCCATCGGCAACTCGGAGAAGAACCTCAAGGCCGCCATCGCCGGCGAGACCCACGAGTACGAGACCATGTACCCGTCGATGGCGAAGAGCGCGCGCGACGAAGGCTTCGACGACATCGCCGAGTGGTTCGAGACCCTCGCGAAGGCCGAGAAGAGCCACGCCGGCCGCTTCCAGAAGATGCTCGACACGCTCAAGTAACCGCGTTCGTTTCCCGAATGAGGATGGGGACGCGGAGAAGATCCGCGTCCTTTTTTTTACGCATGGCCAAGATCAGCCCCAAACCCCTCCGGCCTCCCGTCCGCGACTTCAACGACGCGCGCTACTGGGACGAGCGCGATCTCGAGGGCGAGCTGAAGCGCGTCTTCGAGGTCTGCCACTCCTGTCGGATGTGCGTGGGCTTCTGCGGCAGCTTCCCCGATCTCTTCGGGCGCGTGGATCGCGACATCGAGACGAAGCACGCGCACGGCGCGGAGCTCCTCGACGCGAAGGACTTCGCGTCGGTGACCGAGCTCTGCTGGCAGTGCAAGCTGTGTTACGTCGAGTGCCCGTACACGCCTGACCAGGGGCACGAGTGGATGATCGACGTCCCTCGCCTGCTGATGCGCGAGAAGGCGCAGCGCGCGAAGCGCAACGGCATCACGGTGCAGGACCGCGCGCTCGGTGAGCCGGGCCGGCTCGGCTCGCTCATGTCGGGCACGTTCGCTCCGGTCTCGAACTTCGTGAACGCCAATCGCCTGATGCGAAAGGTGAACGAGAAGACGCTCGGCATCTCGAGCAAGTTCAACGTTCCGGGCTTCGCCGCGCAGACCTTCGAGAGCTGGCTCGGGAAGCACAAACCGCTACCGGAGGCCGGGAAAGCAGGCACCGTGGCGATCTTCGCGACCTGCCTCGGCGACTACAATTTCCCGAAGCTCGCCGCCGCCACCGTGCTCGTGCTCGAGAAGAACGGCTACGCGGTGGAGCGCCCGCGGCAGGAGTGCTGCGGCATGCCGAACCTCGACGGCGGCGACATCGATGCCGCCCGCGCCAAGGCGCGCTTCAACGTCGAGCAGCTCCTCCCGCTCGTCGAGAAGGGCTACCCGGTGATCGTCCCCGGCCCTACGTGCTCGTACACGATGAAGAAGGAGTGGCCCGAGCTCCTCGGCACGCCCGAGGCGAAGAAGGTCGCCGCGAGCACGTTCGAGGCGATGGAGTTCATGGAGCGCCTCCGTCGCGACAAGACGCTCGTGAAGGACTTCACCAAGGGCTACGGCAAGATCGCGTACCACGCGGCGTGTCACCTCCGCGCGCAGAAGATCGGCACACCCGGTGCACGCATCCTCGGCCTCCTCCCCGACACCGAGGTCGACATCGTCGAGAAGTGCTCGGCGGTCGACGGCACCTGGGGAATGAAAGCGCAGCACTACGAGATGGGCCGCAAGTACGCGCAGAAGCTCACCCGCGGCATCGAGAACGTCGAGGCCAAGCTCGTCGTCACCGACTGCCCGCTCTCCGCGCAGCGCATCCAGCAAGAGAACGACGTCACGCCGCTGCACCCGATGGAAGCCCTCGCCGGGGCCTATGGTCTCGAGGACCAAACCTCATGAAACCGATCGAACGATCCGAGCTCCTGGGGCTCGCGGAATACGAGAAGATCCGCGACCAGTTCCGCGGCCGCATCATCGCGGAGAAGAAGGCACGGCGCGTGGCCCTCGGGCCGAACGCCTCGTGCGTCTTCGAGAACCGCGACACGGCGCTGATGCAGGTCCAGGAGATGCTCCGGACCGAGCGCATCACGCGCCCCGCCGCCATCGATCACGAGATCGAGACGTACAACCAGCTCGTCCCCGGCGACCACGAGCTCTCCGCCACGGTGCTCATCGAGATCGACGAGAAGGCCGACCGCGAGACCTTCCTCTTCGAGGCGAAGGGCCTCGATCGCGCCTTTGCGCTGATCGTCGACGGCGCGCGCTGTCGCGGCTTGCACGACGAGGCACGCGAGAGCCCCGACCGCACCACCGCCGTGCACTACCTGAAGTTCCCGCTGGAGGCCGC
>JAYTZB010000930.1:0-2388 GCA_043742085.1 Polyangiaceae bacterium | reverse complement strand
AGCATCGATCCCTGGTGGCGCGGCCTGACCGCGAAGGCCGACACGAGCGCGGTGGTCCAGGGCCTGCGCGAGATGGTTCGGGTCCCGAACGACCTCGGGTAGTGCGCCCAGCCGCGCACCCGACCCGCGGGCGGCGTGCTAACGTCGCGCCGATGCGTGGGCGCCTCTTCGCGTTCGCTCTCTCTTGCCTCGCGGGCCTGGCGGCGCTGCTGGCGTCGACCCGCGCGAACGCCTGGTATTTCCCGGAGCACGTGGTCCTCCTGGGCGACGGGCATGCCGCGCTCGCGCCCGAGCTACGCGCGATCATCGCCGACGCCGTCGCCGCGGCGCGCCGCGAGGGATTCAACCTCTGCGAGCGCACCGATCTGTCGCTCGAAGACGTGCTGAAGAGCACGCCGCTCCGGACGCCGATGATCCGGACGCCGGCCAGCGTGGGCTGCGTGCCGTACGTCGCGCTGCCCGGTCTCGCCGGCGATCACGCGTCGGACGTCGACGAGCTCCGCACGGTGCTGACCGGCTCGAAGGGCATCGAGCTGGTGTCGACCGTGGCCTACGAGTGGCGAAGGTTCCGCGAGAGCACGCTGCGCGGGCAGTCGTCGCTGGATCGCATGTCGTTCGTGCACGACCTCGACGTCGCGCTCTACTTCATCGACTCCGGCTACGTGACGCGCGCTCGCGCCACACGCGTCCACTTCCGCGACGTGGGCCGGCCCTTCGACGACGTGCTGCGCGACCTCGCTTCCCAGGGACGGATCGACGACCAGCTCGGACGCATCGTGTTCCATCACATGCGCTCGCTCATCCTCGCCGCGCATGGCAAGCGCGTCGAAGCGCTCCTCGAGCACGCGTTCGCCATCCATTTCCTCGAGGATGCGTTCGCGTCCGGTCACCTCGCGATGAGCGATGCCTCGTGGGCGCTCGGCCGCGACGCGGTGCGACTCCGCCACGATGCGTTCAACGCCGAAGGGCTGACCGTGAAGCGCGCGATGAGCAAGGAGCCGTGCTCGTCGCTCGCGAGCGGCACCGTGGAGCTGGCGGGCCTCCCGCCGTGCTGGACGACCTCGGGCGACGGCTACCTCGGCCTCACCGCCGATGCCTCCGATCGCCTTCATGTCGCGGCCGCGGTCTCGCGCGCGGAGCTGGCCTTCGCGATCGCGCTCGATCCGGAGCGCGTGCAGGCCTATGCGGCAGGCCTCGGCGATCTCGCGCTGCTCACGCTGGGCACCAAGCTCGATCCGACGCCGTGGTGGACGGTCGACGCGGCGCAGCGTCGCGAGCTGCCGGCGGGCCCGAAGCATGCGATGCGTCTCGTGCGCAGCGCCATCGCATCGGTGGCGAAGCTCCGCGAGCTGCCGCTGCCGCCCGCCGCGGGCGTCGACGTCGCGCGCAATCCCGGCGCGGTCGCTCCGTCGATCATCGCGAGCGTCCTCGCGACGCCGGCGGTCGGCGGCGACGGCGTCGACGACGAAGGGCCGGCCGACGACGAGCCTGGGGTGAGCCTCCTCCGACCCATCCTCGCGCAGCTCCCATCAGCGCAGTCGGACACCGATGCGCAGCATCCCGTGGGTCATCTCGACCACGGGTGGGCCGTGCAGGCCTTCATCGCGACGGGCTCCACGGTCCTCGTTCCGCCGTCGGCGCCGGTCGACTTCTTCGCGCCCGGCATCGGCGCGTCGGTGGGGCTCTCGTATCGCTGGGGCAGCCTGCTTCCGGGTCGACGCGCGCGGTCGATCGCCGAATTCAACATCGGCATCTCCGATTCGCTGCACATCGACACGAGGGGCCAGGCCGGCGGCCGCGGGCACATCACGATGCTCGATCAGGAGCTGCGCTGGCCCGTGGTGTGGGAGGCGCTGACGACGTACACACTGCCGCTCGACCTCGTGCGCATGCATCGCGCCGGACGCGTCCTCGTCTTCAACGGGATTCGCGCGCACGAGGTGCTGCGCGAAGGGTCGCTCGCGTTCCAGGGCATCGAGCTGGAGGCGTTGGCCATCGCCATCTCCGAGGGGCACGGGTCGCATCCGCTCTACGCGGTGTCTCCCGACCTCCGCTTCTACGTCGGGCTCGCGAACCCGAGCGCTGCGCAGCCGTCGTTCCCGAGCACGCTGGGCGTGACCTTCGGGATCACGCTGACGGGCGGCTACGTCACGTTCCTGTGAGCCGCGTGCGGACGAGGCGCAGCGGTTCTTCCACGCCCTTCACCTTCGCGGAGACCTTTTCCATCATCACGAGCTCGTTGCGATCGGCCTCCGGGAGATCGTCGTAGACGCTCTCCTCGAAGACGATCTCGCCGCTCTCCGCGAGGTGCTGCACCCGCGCCGCGCAGTTCACGGTCTGACCGAAGTAGTCGATGGTGTCGTTGGCGGTGACCACGTAACAGGGGCC
>JAYTZB010000929.1:0-2299 GCA_043742085.1 Polyangiaceae bacterium | reverse complement strand
CGCAGCTCGATCGCTTCTGGGCGGAGGGCACCGCGCAGTGGGCGATGAAGAACGTCTACCCGCAGCTCGTGGATTTCGAGCAGCAGCTCCCCGCGTTCTTCGCCGAGCCCTCGCGCTCGCTCGATACGCAGCCTTCGGGCGTGACGGCGGGCTACCTCTACGGCTCCGCGGTGTGGCCGCTCTTCCTCACGCTGCGTCACGGTCCCGATACCGTGCGCGCCATCCTCGAGGCGGAGGCCGACGGCACGAAGTCGCTCGTCGCGGCCGACGCCGTCCTCATGACGAAGGGCTCGTCGCTCGCCGAGGACTACCCGCTCTTCGGCGCCTGGAACGCGGCCACGAAGACGCTCGCCGGCACCGGTGGCTATCCGGATGCCGCGAAGTATCCGGGCGTGAAGGTGGCGGCGCTCGCCGACGGCGCGACCGCGATCAGCTCGGGCCTCGGCTACTTCGCGTATCGCGGCACCCTCGCTGCGGACGCGAGCGTCTCGCTCGACACCGATGGCGCGCGCAACGCCGGCGTTGCGGTGCCGTTCGCCGGCGGCAAGCCGGATCTGGCGCGCGCCGTGAAGCTGCCCGCCAACGTCGCCGCGGGGGAGGTGCTCGTGGTGGTCGCGGGCATCACCACGAAGAAGACCGACGCGCCGTTCACGCTGCATGTCGGCGCGCCGGATCCCGGCATGACGTCGTCGTCGAGCGGCGACGGCGGCGCGTCGTCGTCGTCGAGCAGCGGCGCCAGCGGCAGCACCAGCAGCAGCGGCGGATGCGCGGTGGTCTCCGGCGGAGGCGAAGGCGCGCCGGCACGCGAGCGCGACGCGTCGTTCGGCGCGCTCGGGATCGCGATCGCCGCGCTCGTCGCCGCCCGTCGCCGCGGGCGATGATCACGCCCGCGATCGTCCACGGGATCGACTCCAATCCGACGCAGGACGCGGTGGTCCTGGTCGAGCACTACGACGCCATACAGATCGGCGGCGCCGCCGCGGGCTGCAGCGGCACGCTCCTCACACCGAAGCTGGTGCTCACCGCACGTCATTGCGTCGCCGACACCGACGCCACGGCAGCGTGCGATTCGTCGGGAAATCCCACGGTCGGCGGCAGCGTCCATGGCGATCACGTGGCGTCGAAGATGTACGCGTTCGGCGGCGTGCAACGTCCCGATTTCCTCTCCGGGCTCGCGACTGGCGCCCGCGGTGTCGAGATCATCGACGACGCCGCGATGACGCTCTGCAACCACGACATCGCGCTCATCCTCCTCGATCGCGCGGTGCCGGGCGCGAGGATCGCGCCCGTTCGCCTCGACGAGGGACCTCGTGCAGGCGAGATCGTGACCGTCGTAGGATGGGGCGTCTCCGACACGTCGTCGGATCCGGCGACGCGCCAGCAGCGAGCTGGCGTGAAGGTGATCGCGATCGGGCCCGCGTCATCGCTCGGCCCCGCGGAGCTCGAGCTGGGCGAGAGCGGATGCGCGGGCGACAGTGGAGGACCTGCGCTCGCGGCGAGCGGCGCGGTGATCGGCGTGCTGTCGCGCGGCGGCAACGGAAGCGGCGCAACGCCAGGCGACCCCGCCAACTGCATCGGCGCGAACAACATCTTCACGAAGACGTCGAGCTTCAAGTCGCTGATCCTCGCGGCGTATGCGAAGGCGGGACAGGACCCCTGGAACGAAGGCGACCCCGATCCCACCACGCTTCCTCCGAAGCCGCCTGCGCCGGAGCCGATCTCGGGCTGCGCGGTGGCGGCCGGCCGCTCGCTCGCCAGATTCCCCGCGCTCCCCACGCTCGCGCTGCTCGCGGCGATCGGCGCTTGCGTGATGCGCCGCCGGCCGCGATCCTGAGCGCGTGAAATTCAAGCTCCACTACTGGCCGACCATCCAGGGTCGCGGCGAGTTCGTCCGCCTCGCGCTCGAGGACGCGGGCGCCGAGTACGTCGACGTCGCGCGCCTCTCCAAGAAGGAGGGCGGCGGCGTCCCCGTGCTCATGGCGATGCTCGCGAAGCAGCACGGACACGTGCGGCCCTTCGCCCCTCCCATCCTCGAGGTAGGCAAGCTCGTGGTCGCGCAGACCGCGAACATCCTGCAGGTGATAGCGCCGCGCCTCGGGCTCGTGCCCAAGGACGAGGCGACGCGCATCGCCGCGCACGCGCTCCAGCTCACGATCACGGACTTCGTGGCGGAGGTGCACGACACCCATCACCCGATCAGCACGTCCCTCTATTACGAGGATCAGAAGGCGGAGGCGCGGGCGGCGTCGAAGCACTTCCGCGCCGAGCGGCTCCCGAAGTTCCTCGGGTACTTCGAGTC
>JAYTZB010000928.1:0-1773 GCA_043742085.1 Polyangiaceae bacterium | reverse complement strand
GTAACCGTCCGGCCGACACCGTGCCGCCCCGCCGTCGCGTTCAGCCGGCTGCGGCCCACGCCCCTGGCAGAAGCTCGTCGATGGCGCTCGCGGCGTGATCCTGCACGCGAGTGAGGACATCGACGAGATAGTCGAAGGGATTGATCCCACGCGTCTCACACGTGGCGACCAGCGAGTACAATCCGGCGAGGCTCTTGCCCGCGGCGACGTCGCCGACAAAGAGATAGTTCTTCCGGCCGAGGGCGATGCGGCGGAGCGCACGCTCGGAGGCGTTGTTATCGAGCGGCACGCGCGCATCGTCGAGGAAGACCCCGAGTTCGTCCCACTGGCCGAGCGTGTAGCGGATCGCGACGCCGAGCGGGCTTTTCGGCGGGTGACGCGCGGCCTGCTCCTCGAGCCAGAGCTTGAAGCGGTCGCGAATCGGGCCGGCTCGCAGTTTCCGAAGCTCCAAGTGTGAGGTTTCGGAAAGTGTCCGCTCCTTCGCATCGTGCTCGACCCGATACAGCTCGGTGATGAGGTCGAGCGCCTCCTGGGCCACCGGCGCGGTCTTGATCGCGTCGAAGAAGTACCGGCGCACGTGCGCGAAGCAGGCGGCGCGACGCCGCGTCGAGACCTTCTCGACGTCGTTGTAGCCGCTGTATCCGTCGACGAGCAGCACGCCCTTGGTGCCCTCGAGTAGCGCCTTCGGTGTCGCGCCCGACCGGTTCTCGGCGAAGTGGTAGGCGACGTCGAGCGTGCCGTCCGCGTCGGCCGCTCCGAAGGTCCAGACGAAGCCGGTCTTCGGCTTGCCGCTGGCGTCCTTCATGATCCGCAGGCGCGTCTCGTCGGCGAGCACGATGTCGCGCCGGCGGATCACGTCGAGCAGCCGCGTCCACACCGGTGCGAGCAACGTGGACGCGCGGTGAAGAAGCTCATTCATCGTGGAGCGCGCGACGGGAACGCCCCTGCGCGCGAGCTCCTTCTCGAGGCGGTAGATCGGGAGATGGTCGGCGCACTTCGCGACGGCGATGTGGGCGAGGAAGCTCGCGCCGTACTGCCCCTTCTCGACGACCTTCGGCGCGCCCGGCGCCGTGATGACGCACCCGCCGCACCGGCAGCGCAGCACCTCCTGCACGTGCTGGTGCCGCACGAAGCGCGACGGCACGAACTCCCAGACGAAGGTGCTCTTGCCGGGGCCCATCGGCGTGAGGTCGGTGCCACCGCACGCGGTACAGCGGCGGAGCGGCTCGGGCACCTTGTGCTCCGTCCTCACAGTTGGAGTTTGAGCTTTGGCGTCGGCCCGGGCGCGTCGTCTCGCCTGGATCTGCTCGGAAGTCGGCGGCTCGCCGGTCTTCACGCGCGGCAGCTTGCCTCGCTCACTCCGCGTGCCGAAAAGCGACTTCTTCAGCTGCGCATTCTCGTGCTCCAGCTTCGCGAGGCGGTCGGCCAGGTGGGTGACGAATCCGAGGAGAGAGCACTCATGGTCGACGGGCGGCATGACCATCGAGAAGCTTTGATCACACTCGGTGATCTGTGTCGATCCCCTTCTGCGGAGTCGGACTCCATCGCGCGAGGCGGCGGGCGTTGAGGTCGATGCCGTCGAGCAGCATCGCGAGCTGCGCCGGCTCCATCTCGACGTGCTTCCGGCGCGCGTCGAGGACGGGCAGCTGGAATCGACCCTTCTCCAGGCGCTTCATGTAGAGCACGAAGCCGGAGCGATCCCAGAAGAGGATCTTCACCTTGTCCTTCGACTTGCCAACGAAGACGAAGAGGTGACCCTCGTAGGGATCGCGG
>JAYTZB010000927.1:0-1714 GCA_043742085.1 Polyangiaceae bacterium | reverse complement strand
ACCGAGACCGAGATGAAGGAGAAGAAGGCCCGCGTCGAAGACGCGCTCCACGCCACGCGCGCGGCCGTCCAGGAGGGAATCGTCCCCGGCGGCGGCGTTGCGCTCCTTCGCGCGGCCAAGGTCCTCGAGACCCTCAAGGCCGAAGGCGAGCAGCAGCACGGCGTGAACCTCGTTCGTCGCGCGGTCGAGGAGCCCCTCCGCCAGATCGCGAAGAACGCGGGCCACGAAGGCTCGGTCGTCGTCGAGAAGGTCCGCAACGGCACGGGCGCGTTCGGCTTCAACGCCGCGACCGACACGTTCGAGGACCTCGTGAAGGCCGGCGTCATCGACCCCGCGAAGGTCGTTCGCTCCGCGCTCGAGTTCGCAGCGAGCGTCTCGGGCATGATGCTCACCACCGAGGCTCTCATCGCCGACAAGCCCGCCAAGAAGTCGGGCGGCGGCGGCGGCGGCGGCGGCGGTGGCATGGGCGGCATGGGCGGAATGGGCGGCATGGGCGGAATGGGCGACTTCGACATGGATTGATCGCCAGCGGGCTCTCGAGCTCGCTCACTTCCGATATGAAGAAGCCCCGGTGTCTCACGACATCGGGGCTTCGTCTTTTTGTGCCGCGAAGATCGGATCAGAACAGAGACTTGAGCTCCTTCTCGACCTCGTTCTCCTCGCCGTCGTGGTAGCCGCGGTGGATGAACTTCACCGTGCCGTCCTTACCGACGATGTACGAGGAGGGCATGTTCTCCGGCTTCCACTTCTCGGCGAGCTTCTTTCCGTCGTCCCAGCCGACCGGGAACTTCGCGCCGTGCGTCTTCGCGAAATCGGTGATGCCGTTCTTCTCGTCGTCGACCGAGACCGCAACGATCTCGAGGCCGTTCGACTTGTACTTCACGTAGAGCTCCTGGAGCTTCGGGAAGGACTTCTTGCAGGGCTCGCACCACGTGGCCCAGAAGTCGACGATGGTGACCTTGCCGGGCGCGATGGTCATCTTGCCGGCGCCGTTCATCGAGTCCATGGCGAACTGCGGGGCCTTGTCGCCCTGCTTGATGCCCTTGCCGTCGCCACCGCCCGAGGCCTTCTCGGCCGAGGCAGGGGTAGTCGCGCCGGGCGCATCCGAGCCACAGGCGGGGAGGGCACAAACCGCAAGGAGACCGACCATGCCTACGAGGCCAAACGTGCTCTTCATGCGCATGGGCGGGAGTTTACAGCGAATGACGCGACCCTGAGAAGCGGCCTCGGCGCTGGGCAGACGCTCGAGCTAGATCCGACCGCTTTTTGACTCCGTGGAAAGCGAGGCGATAAGCTCGTCTCTGCCGATGAATCGCCGCGCGGGTCTCTCATCCAGAAGCAGTTGCAGACCCCCGTGCAGCTGCGCGTAGTCGGCTGCCACGGCGGTGAGACACCGAGACACCGAACCAGCGCGTTCATCCTCGACGACCGTCTTGCGATCGACGCCGGCTCGCTGACGAGCGGTCTCGACCTGAAGCTGCAGTACCAGCTCGAGGCGGTGCTCGTCAGCCACGCGCACCTCGATCACATCCGCGATCTCGCGACGATCGCCGACAACCGCGCGCAGTACGGGTGCAAGCCGCTGCTGGTCGTCGGAACCCTCGCGACGCTCGACGTGCTCAAGAAGCACTTCTTCAACGGGCTCGTCTGGCCTGATTTTACGGTCATCCCGTCGAAGAAGGAGCCCACGATCCAGTACAAAGTACTCAAGCCC
>JAYTZB010000926.1:0-5628 GCA_043742085.1 Polyangiaceae bacterium | reverse complement strand
GTGCGGTCGTCGGCGGTGAGCATCTGGTACGCGGCGTCGCGCACGAGCGCATGGCGGAACTGATACTCGTGCTCCGACGGGAAGCGCGAGACGTCACGTCGCTGGACGATCTCCTGGCGCGCCAGCTCCGAGAGCCAGTCGTCGACCTCGCTCGCCTTGTAATCACCGCCGGTCAGCGCGAGCAGACCGCCGCGCCAGAAGACCTCGCCGAACACGCTTGCCGCTCGCAGCACGCGCCGCGCCATCGGGTCGAGCCGTTCGAGACGTGCCTCGACCATCGCCAGGACGGTGCCGGGCAGCGACCACGGCTCGAGGTTGGGCAAGCTTCCCGAGCTCGCGGGCGGCGGCGGCACCGTTGCACCGGTGCGCGCGGGCGCGAGCCCCGATCCCTCGGCGTAGGCGCGAATGAGCTCCTCGAGGTAGAACACGTTCCCCGCTGCGCGATCGAGCAGGCGCGCGCACTGCGCAGGATCGAAGTCCTCGCCGAGCACCTCGCGTACGAGGCGCTCGCCCGCGCGGCGCACCAGCGGACCGAGGCGGATCTCCTGGAGGCTCCGCTGCTCCCAGAGGCTCGGGAATGTCTCGTGCACCTCGCCACGCGCGATGGCCAGCACCATGAAGGGGCGCTCGCTCGCGGCGCGGAGCGCGGAGTCGATGAACGTGACGCTCGGCAGATCTCCCCAGTGCAGGTCCTCGAGGACCACGACCAGGGGGCCCGCGGCGGCCTCGGCGAGCACCAGCTCGCAGAACGCGCGCCGCATCTGATCGCCCATCAGCATCGCATCGTGGCGAGCGGTGCGGAGCTGCACGCTGTTGCCGTCGTTGAAGTGCACGCTCGCGATCTCGCCGATGAACTCGGAGATGCGCGTGACGTCGATCTCGGGGATGTGACGGCCGATCCGCGCGCGAAGCTTCTGCTGGCGCACGACGAGCGTCTCTGCCCCGCTGATGCCCGCGGCGCGCCGGATGAGGCGCGCCAGCAGGCTGAACGGTGATCCCTCGCTCATCGGGTCGCCACGGGCGAGCCACGTCTCGACGCCGGCCAGCTCGCCGACCCGCCGCAGGAGCTCGGTCACCATGCGTGACTTGCCGGCGCCCGCCTGCCCCGTGAGGAGCACCGCGCGTGCCACCGGCTCGTCGATGCACTCCTCGAACGTGCCGATGAGCGTCGACAGCTCGCGCTCGCGACCCACGAACGGGGTGGGCTTGCCGAGGAGCGTGCGCGCCTTGGCATCGCGCTCGCGAAGACCGCGGATGAAGAGGCCGCGATCGTCGCCGCCGACGTCGAAGCGCATGTCGAGGAGACCGGCTGTGGTGTCGTCGAGGAAGACGGGGCTCTCGCCGTGCATCGTCTCCTCGGTCATCCCGCGCTGCCGCGCGCGGGCGCTCGCCATGATCGACGCCGCGCGCTCGATGACGTCGCCGACCGAGCTCCGCCCGGTCACCGTCGCGAGACCGGTCGCGAGCGCGACGTGCGCGCTGATGAGGTGCGAGCGGAGCGCGAGCGCGCAGCGCGCGGCATGCGCGGCCTGATCGCTGGCGGCGCCCTTGCCCGAGAGCGTGACGACGATCGAGCCGTCGGCGAGCGTCTCCGCCTCGGCGCCGAAGCTCGCGACGATGGCCCGCGGATCGAAGGAGGCAGCGAGCGTCTCCATCCCGCTCGGCGGCCCGTACTCCTCGCCGGGCGCCATCGGCGGCACCGATGCCATGACGACGCTGACGAGGCGCCGCTCGCTGCCGGTGAGCGCACGCATGGCGGGCACGCTCGCGCGCTGGGCGGGTCGGTCGCCGACCTCCTTGAACGGATCGAGCTCGCGCAGCATCGCGGCGCCGTTGGTCGGTCGCGCCGTGACGTGCTTCGACAGCATGCGCGTGACGAGGTCGTCGAGCGCCGGTGGGATGTCGAAGCCGGCGTCGCGCAGGGTGATCGGGGTCTCGAGGAGGATCTTCGCGAGCAGCGCCGCGATGTTGTCGCCCTGGAAGACCGGCTTACCGGCGAGGCACTCGTAGATGACGGCGCCCATCGAGAAGATGTCGGCGCGCGCGTCGATCTCGCGGTTGCCACGCGCCTGCTCGGGCGCCATGTAGCCGGGCGTACCGACCATGACGCCGCTGCGCGTCGACGGACGCGAGGCGTGGAGGAGGCGCGCCACGCCGAGATCGAGGAGCTTGAGCTGGTCGAAGTTGCCGTGCGGGAGGAAGAGGTTCGACGGCTTGATGTCGCGATGCACGATCCCGCGCTCGTGCAGGACGGCGAGGCCCTCGCACGTGCGCCGGGCGACGGCGAGCGTCTCATGCAGCGTGAGCCCCGATCGCGAGAGACGCTCGCCGAGGTCCTCGCCTTCGAGCCACTCCATCGCGATGTAGGGACGGCTTCCCTCGGCGATGCCGTGCGCGACGTACTTCACGATCCGCGGATGGCTCACCTCGGCGAGGAGCTGCGCCTCGCGCCGGAAGCGCTCGGTATCACGTGACGAGGCATGCAGGACCTTCACGGCGACGGCGCCGCCGGTCAGGCGATCGCGTGCGCGAAAGACCTCGCCCATTCCGCCCGAGCCGACGAGCTGCTCGATCTCGAAACGGTCAGCGATGACCTGGTTGCCGATCACAGACCGAGAGTAGTGGCGTCGAGGCCCTTCTCGATGGACTTTTCGAGCCGCACGACCATCCGCCGCACCAGATCACGGTCCTCGGCGAAGACGGCGTGCCCCGTATCGGGGATCACCTCGAGCACGGCGTCGGGGATCTCCCGGGCGAGGACCTGCGCATTCCGCAGCGGGATGAGCGCGTCATGGGAGCCGGCGACGATCACCGCGGGACAGCGGATCTTGCGCAGATGACGCGTCACGAGGTGGGTGGACGCCGCGAAGCAGTGGGCGGCGAAGGTAGCGGCACTCGTGGGATCGTCGCGCATGGCGCTCGGCCAGTCGCGGAAGATCTCGCGCGCCCTCGGCCACTTGGATTCGGGCAGCAGCAGGCGACCGAGGTTTTTTGCAGCACGCGGCCCACCGAGCGGAATCGAGAGCAGCCGAGCAAGCGCCCGCATCTCGGGCAGCGCACCGAGGAGAAATCCGGAGGTGGTCGCGATCAGCACGAGCCCGCGCACCCGCGACGGATGTCGCAGTGCAACATGCTGCGCGATCATACCGCCCATCGAGATCCCGACCACGAACGCCGCGTCGACGCCGGCATGGTCGAGGACCGCGACGACGTCGTCGGCCATCGTACCCATGGTCCAGACACCGCCCGGCTTGTCGCTCTTTCCGGTCCCGCGATTGTCGAGGGCGAGGACGTAGCGAGGTCGTGCCGGATCCGACGCGAGGATGTCCGGCACGTCGAACCAGAAGCGCGAGGAGAGCCCGAGCCCCTGGACGAGGATCACCGCGGGGCCGCGTGACCGCGAGGCCTCCGACCCGTGCACCGAGTAGTGGATGTGAGCCCCCCGGGAGAGCGCGATGGGCATGGTCGTGGTGGAGTCTATCGCCTACGCTCGCTTCGAGACAGCGGGCAGGCGCGAGAATGACGGCGAAGAAGACCGTGAAGGCGAAGGCGAAGACGACGACGAAGACGAAGGCGAAGGCGGCCGCCACGAAGGCGACCGCCAAGAAGACTTCCGCGCGGATCGCGAGCAAGCCGAGCAAGCCGAAGAAGAAGGCAGCCGCAGCCCCCAAGACGAAGACGAAGCCGAAGCCGAAAACCGCCGCGGCCCCCAAGGCGAAGGCGAAGGCGAAGGTGCTCGGCGCGAAGAAGAAGCCCGCGCCTCGACCGCGCCCCGACGCGCCGAAGGTCCCGCAGGAGCGCCCGTCCGATCGCGCCATGGCCGTCGTCGCGCAGCTCCCGCAGGAGCGCGCGCTCACCGACGAAGAGCGCGAGGCGATGGCGAAGTGCGCGCAGACCGCGCACGCCGTGCTCGCCGCCCTCGCGGGCGAAGGTGATGACGACGCCGTACCCGAGGCGATCGTCGCGTCGATCGGCAGCTTCGTCGACGACATCCGCATGGGCCGGCGCCCGGAGCCCAGCAGCCAGGACATCCGTCTCGGTCTCGGCGTGCTGTGGGGCGAGCAGGTCCGAGCGCAGGTCGGCTGGCGCTGGGTGCATCTCTCCTATCCGAACGGCTTCGCGTCCTACGCCGTCGTCCCCGACGATCGCGCGTTCGCGTGCTTTCCGCTGAACCGCCTCACCGAGCTCATGCGGTCGGGTGCGGGCCTGATGAACACGTCCGTCCCGCTGTTCGACTCGATCCGCATGGGAGCGCTGCCCGCGCGGCGCGAGAACGCGTACCTCGTGATCGGTTGAGCGCGACGGGACGCGTGCGCTTCGTGATGCCGTTGCTGCCGTCAGCCGTCGCCGGCGTCCATGGGCATCGTCGTCGTGCCGCCACCCGCAGCCTCGGCGGCGATCCACGCGTCCATGAGCAGCTTCTGCGCGGCGGTGAGCGCGGGGCCCGTATGAATCGGCTTGATGTAGAAGCGGCTGCCCTTCTTGTCGTAGCCCGCGGTCTTGAACTTCGTGTACGTGGTCGCCTCGTCGGCGCCGAAGAAGATCGGCGCGCCGCCGGTGCCGGCGAGATGACACGAGCCGCACGTTCCGTTGACCGACCCGTAGACGGCCGCGAAGGCCTGTTGCGGCGTCAGCTTCGTGCCCGTGCCGCCGCCGTCGGGGGTCGGCGTGGACGTCATGGCGGGAGCGCCGTAGTCGATGACGCGGCCGCGAATGGCATCGGGCGAGCCGTAGTGCGGGTCGCCGTCGGAGCACGCGGCGAGGACGCCCGCGGCCCCCGACCACGCCAGCAGAACGAACCCGACCGCCAGTCGACGCGAAGCCATCGCGAACAGTGGAGCACGGGCCGTGCCTCGGTGCGAACGCGACCAGGACGACGCGCTGCACGCCACCTTCGCGAACCTGACGCGGCGCGCGCGTGATGCGCCGATCGCCCTACAAACGCCGCATCTCGAGGGCCGCAGCCATCGGCTCTGGACCCGTGATCCACCAGATGCGCGCACTTGCCCCCGAGCCGCGCGATCACGGTAGAAAATCGTCGTCGTTTGCCGCTGGACCGCTCCGTGCTTTGGTTTCGCGTCGGGATGACGAGGCGAGGATGACGGATCTCGCACGGCTGCTCGCCGTGGCCGTCGTGATGGTCGCCGCGCTGCTCGCGCCGACGACCGCGCTCGCGAAGCCGGACACCCGCGGCTGGTCGAACCCGCGCGCCCTCGAGCTCGCCAAGGAGGCGATCGAGGCGAAGAAGGCGGGCAACGCCCAGCTCTGCGTCGAGAAGGACCAAGCGTCGCTCCAGCTCGAAGACCACCCGTACGTGAAGCTTCACCTCGCGTCGTGTCTGTCGGCGGTGGGCAAGCTGGTCGACGCGCTCACCAAGGCGAAGGACTCGCTCGGCGCCGGCATCCGCAACGGTGACGAGGACCTCCAGCGCTCCGCGCAGGCGCGTGTCACCGAGCTCTTGCCGCGCATCGCGCACGTGAAGCTGCTGCTGCCCAAGGAGTCCTCCGGCATCAAGGTGACGTTCGACGGCGTCCCCGTCCGGCAGGCGCTCTTCAAGCGACGCATCGCCGTCGATCCGGGAGACCACATCATCGACGCCGAGCGTGACAACAAGGGCGATCACGAGCT
>JAYTZB010000925.1:0-8010 GCA_043742085.1 Polyangiaceae bacterium | reverse complement strand
GTGCAGGTGACACCGACCCGTACCACGAGCCGAATCCTCAGGACGGCGGCGCGGCGGGCGCGGCGCAGAGCTCCGCCATCAACCTCGCGGTCACGAACGAAGCGTTCTTCCCGATGACCTCGCCGCACACGCTGCGGTCGGAGGTCCTCATCAACAACGACGTCACCGCCGGCTCGCAGATCCCGCGCCTCCAGGGCGCGCCGATCGTCGGCCTGAACGGCGTCATCCTCCCGCAGCTCGGTCTCGGCAGCGAGAACACGCCGCTCCTCGACGTGGCCTTCGCGACGGAAGATCCGCACGCGCACATCGACCAGGACTGGACCGTCACCTACGAGGGCGTGCTCCCCGGGTTCGACGGTCTGTCCGCAACCATCACCACCGACGACACGTTCCAGACGCTCACGCTGAGGCAGCCGGACGCGCGCTTCTGCTCGAAGGGCGTCGAGGACTGGACGCTCGGCGTCGAGCGCACCACCGAGATCGCGCGCTCGCTCGCGAAGCGCAACATCCCGCTCGCCGCGCGCTCCGAGAAGCTCATGAGCGACTACGTCCAGCTCACCGAGGAGCTCCTCCCGCCCGAGGACCCGTGGTGGACGTTCCAGACCGAGTGCTGGAGCCCGGAGCAGGACACCCCGGCGAAGCGGCAAGACATCTGCGCGCGCACGTTCGGCAACGCCGCCGACCAGAGCACACAGCGCGATTTCCCGATCGTCGAGGCCTACGACGATCACCTGGTGCTCGGTCGCTACTACATCACGCCCGACAATCGCCGCGAGGTCGTCTCGAAGGACTCGTCGAACGTCGCCGCGCTCAAGATGGCGAAGTGCTGCTTCCACAACCAGGCGCGCTTCCACGTGCGCACCGGCGCGCTGTGGTCGACCGTCGGCGCGACGGTGGGCGGCGGCGCCGGCGTCGGCTTCCTCAGCCACGTCACGACCGGTGACGGAGGCCGTTGCGTGACCTCGTGCGATCCGCGCGAGGCGCTCCTCAACGGGCGCCTGTTCACGAGCCCGCCTGGCGTCGGCGTGACGCTCCCGGCGCAGCGCAACAGTCCACTCGCGACGCGCAACCCGATGTTCGCGATGTGGATGCGCGGCGGCGACAGCGGCTTGCCTCCCGCGCGCGACACGGCGTACACGTTCTCCACGCGCGGGCAGTTCCGGACGCTGTTCGTGAGCGTCGCCGGCGGCAGCACGGCCGTGAGCCCGCAGTCGACGCGCTACATCGAGGCACTCGGACAGCTCGCGGTCGTCGACGGTGCCTCGCAAGGCCTCGTGCTCATCGACCTCCGGGCCGTCACGGTTGCGCGCGCTCCGTACTTCTGACAGACCTTCCTCGCGATGGCGAAGGCGAGCGGAGTGGATTCGCCGGGCATGCGGCAGTACCTCGCCGCGAAGGCCGCGTATCCCGACGCCCTCCTGTTCTTCCGGATGGGCGACTTCTACGAGCTCTTCTTCGATGACGCGGTGGTCGCGGCGAAGGCGCTCGATCTCACGCTGACGAGCCGCAACAAGGGCTCACCCGACCCGATCCCGATGGCCGGTGTCCCGCACCACGCCGGCGCGTCGTACGTGCAGCGCTTGCTCGATCAGGGCTTCAAGGTGGCGATCTGCGAGCAGATGGCCGACCCGGCGACCGTGAAGGGCATCGTCCCGCGCGAGGTGGTCCGCGTCGCGACGCCCGCCATCGCTTACGACGACAGCGCGGTCGACGCGCGCAAGAACCTCTTCATGGCGGCGCTCGAGGTCGACGCCGCGACGGGACGCGTCGGTATTGCTGCGCTCGATTTCTCGACGGGTGAGCTCTGCGCGTGCGAGGCAGACGGCCTGAGCGCGGCGCTCTCGGAGATGGTGCGCCTCGATCCGCGCGAGGTGCTCGGCGGCGCGGGCACGACAGAGCTCCTCGAGGCGGTGAAGGCCGCGCTCCCGCGCGCGGCGGTGCGTGAGCTCTCGTCCAGTGCGCCGACGCGTGATCTCGCCGGCGCCATTGCTCGGCTCGACGACGTGCTCGGCAAGGGCGAGGCGCGCAAGGCGTGCTCGAGCGATCTGGCGCTCGTCGCCGCCGCGCGCTGCGTCGCCCTCGCGCAGGAGTGCGAGCCAGGGCGGAAGCTACCGCTCAGCCGGCTCGTGCCCTACGAGCTCGGTGACACCCTCGTCCTCGACGACGCTGCGCAGCGTCACCTCGAGCTCGTCCGCACCATGGACGGCGAGAGCGGGCGCGGCACCGGCTCGCTGCTCGCGCAGATCGACATGACGCGTACCTCGCCGGGCGCGCGGCTCCTCCGGCGCCGGCTGCTCGCGCCGCGCACCGACGTCGCGGAGATCCGGCGTCGCCTGGACGGCGTCGAGCTCTTCGTGACCCAGCCGGGGTTGCGCGCCGAGGTCCGGGCGCGGCTCGACAAGGTGGCAGACATCGAGCGGCTGGCCGTGAAGCTCGCTGTCGATCGCATCGGACCGCGCGAGCTGCTCGCGCTGCGCACGTCGCTCGCGGAGCTCCCAGGGATCGACGATGCCCTGTCTGCGTGTCGCGATGCGCGCGAAGGGGGCCTCGATCGGGCCGAGGAGCTCACCGCGATCCTCGAGGCGGCGATCGTCGACGATCCGCCCATTCGCGCGAGCGACGGTGGCGTTTTTCGCGACGGGTTCGATGCCGAGCTCGACGAGGCGCGAACGCTCACGCGCGACGGGCAGCGGCTCATCGTCGAGCTCGAGGGACGGCTTCGCGAGGAGGCGCAGATCCCCAGCCTGAAGCTCCGCTACACGCGCGTCTTCGGCTGGTACATGGAGGTGACGCGCACGCACCTCGCCAAGGCGCCGAAGGCCTGGCGTCGCAAGCAGACCGTCGCCACCGGAGAGCGCTTCACCTGCGACGATCTCGACACCCTCGCGGACAAGCTCGCGCACGCCGAGGACCGGCTCTCCTCGCGGGAGGCCGAGCTCTTCGTCGACCTCGTGAAGAAGCTCGCGGTGCATTCCGAGCGGCTTCGCTCCATCGCATCGCGCCTGGCGACGCTGGACGTCTCGAGCGCGCTCGCCGAGCTCGCGCATCGCGATGACTACACGCGGCCCGACGTCGACGACTCATGCGAGCTGATCCTCGAAGATGCACGGCATCCCGTCGTCGAGCGTCTCGCCGCCGCGGGGCGCTTCGTGCCCAACGATCTCGTCCTCGACGCCATGGCCGAGGCCTCCGCCGATCGGTCGCGCCTGTGGATCGTCACCGGCCCGAACATGGCCGGAAAATCGACGTTCATGCGCCAGATCGCGCTCGCCGTGGTCCTCGCGCAGACCGGCTCGTTCGTGCCGGCGCGCCGCGCGAAGATCGGCGTCGTCGATCGCGTCCTCACGCGCGTCGGTGCGAGCGACAACCTCTCCCGCGGCGAGAGCACCTTCATGGTGGAGATGAAGGAGACCGCGAACATCCTTCGTCGCGCGACCAAGCGCTCGCTCGTGGTCCTCGACGAGATCGGTCGCGGCACCAGCACCTACGACGGCCTCTCGATCGCGTGGGCAGTGGCCGAGCACCTCCACGACGTCGTCGGCTGCCGGGCGCTCTTCGCCACGCACTATCACGAGCTCACCGATCTCACCGCGAGCTGCGCGAGCGCCGAGAACCACAGCGTGAGCGCGCGCGAGCACGAGGGCTCGATCGTGTTCTTCCACAAGGTCCAGCGCGGCGCCGCCTCGCGCAGCTACGGCGTCGCGTGCGCGCGCCTCGCGGGGCTGCCCGAGCCGGTGCTGGCGCGCGCCCGCGCGATCCTCGGCTCCCTCGAGCGCGGCGCTGCCTCACCCGCGGGCGACGGCACGCGCGAGATCCAACGCGGCCGGCGCGTCCCACAGCTCGATCTCTTCGGTTCCGGTGGAGCCGGCGCGGCCGCCAACGACGGCAACGGCGCCGCGCCACCAAGCGCTGCTCTCGAGATGCTGCGCGCGCTCGACCTCGATCGCATGACGCCGCTCGAGGCGCTGACCACGCTCGCGAAGCTGAAGGGACTGGCGACGTGACGTGAGCCCGAGGGCGATGGGGTTCGTGCTCGTCGCGATCGCGGCGTCGCTCTGGGGGACGTGGCCCGTCATCCTGCGGAACGCGCCGATGCCCGCGGCGCTGCAGAGCGCCGTGCTCATGGCGGTGCTGACGCTCGCGAGCTTGCCGGTGATGCTTCGCGACCGGCTGCGCGTGAAGCCCACGCTCTCGCAGTGGCTCGGCGTGGCGTGGCTCGGCATCGGCGATGCGCTCAACGTGGTGCTCTTCTTCGCCGCGTACCAGCGCACGACGGTCGCCATCGCCGTGCTCACGCACTACCTCACGCCGATCTTCGTGGCGCTGGCGGCGCCGTTGGTCCTCGGTGAGAAGGCGCGCGCCCGGACGTTCGGCGCGGTGGCGGTGGCGTTCTTCGGGCTGGTGCTGCTGCTCGAGCCGTGGCGCGTCGGTCTCGGTCAGTCCGACGGCATCGGCGCCGCGCTCGGTGCGGGCAGCGCGGTGTTCTATGCCTCGAACGTCCTCGTCAACAAGCGCCTCGTGAAGGCGTTCTCGGGCAGCGAGATGATGTTCTTCCACGGCCTCGTCGCGACGCCGCTGCTCTTCGCGCTCGTCCCCACGCCGGAGTACGCGCTCGTGTCGAAGCACGCGCTCGCGATCGTGATGCTCGGAGCGCTCGGCCCGGGGGCCCTCGGCGGCCTCCTCTTCGTCTGGGGCCTGCGCCGCATCGCGGCCAGTCACGCATCGGTCCTGACCCTCCTCGAGCCGTTCGTCGCGGTCGTCCTCGCCGCCGCCGTCATGCGCGAGCACGTCGGAATGGTCTCTTTATTCGGGGGCGCGCTGATCCTGGCCGGCGCCGTGCTGGTCGTGACGGGACGATCCCTGGCGGCGCCTAATGGAGTACAATCGGGGCCGTGAGCGTTCGTGACTCGCTCATTTCCATTGCACCCGTAGCGCCCGGCGAAATCCTCGTCGTCGACGACGAGGAAGCGACGCGCAAGGCCGTCATCCATCACATGTCTGCGCTCGCGATGCTCGTCGCGCAGGCCGAGAGCGGCGTCCGCGCCCTCGAGGTCGCGGTCGAGAAGTCGAGCACGCTCGACTGCATCCTCCTCGATCTCTCGATGCCGGGCACCGACTCGTGGGACGTGCTGCGGCAGCTCCGCGCCGAGCCCGAGACCGCGTCCATCCCGGTGCTCTTCTTGACGGACGGTCCGCCCAGCGAGGCCGACATGCTCAAGATGATCGAGCAGGGCGCGGTGGACCACCTCGCGAAGCCGCTTCACCCGACGCTGCTCACGGCGAAGGTGAAGGCGGTCTGCGAACGCGCGCGCACGCAGCGCGAGCTGAAGAACAAGCTTCGTTTCGCGCTCGACAATGCCGCGCACGACGCGCTCACGGGCCTCTTCAACCGCCGGTACTTCGATCGCCGCCTCCGCGAGGAGGTCGCGCACGCGAAGCGCCACAAGCGGCCGTTCGCCATCGTGATGCTGGACCTCGATCACTTCAAGCTCGTCAACGACACCTACGGTCACGAGGACGGCGATCGCGTGCTTCGACACATCTCCGAGGTGGCGCAAGCGCAGCTCCGCGAGGACGACGTCGCGTGTCGTTACGGCGGCGAGGAGTTCGTGCTGCTGCTGCGCGGAACGACGTCGATGGCGGCGCGCATCGTCGCGAATCGCCTCCGCGCGAACCTCGCCGCCAAGCCCATCACGCTCGGGCCGCGGGACGAGCTGCGTCACATCACGTTCAGCGCCGGCGTGGCCGCCGCCGACGAGCGCAACGGCTACAAGGCCGACGAGATCGTCTCGCGCGCCGATGCCGCGCTCTACCGAGCGAAGCGCGCGGGCCGCAATCGGGTCGAGAGCGAGTAGACGCTCGACCGACGTCCGAAAGTGCGCGACGGACGCCGCGCCCAGGGCTCTAGAGACCATGACCGACTGCCGCTCCAGGGTTCCCGCACGGCGTGCCGCGACCGTCGTTCTCGCCGCGATCGCGCTCCTGGCGATGGGCGCGACGGGCTGCGCGCCCACCTACTCCAAGGCGGAGGTCCAGGCCGCGGGCGTCCATGAATCCGGCGCAAAAGAGGCCTTTTCGAAGAAATACCGCGACCTCCAGAAGAGCGAGGACGAGCGAGCGTCGGCGGCCTCGAGCAAGGCCGCGAGCGCGCCGGCATCTCCCGTGACGGTCCTCGACGAGACCGTTCCGCCGGGTGTCGTCATCCACGGCGACGTGCTCTCGGTGGAGGACGGCTACCCGCTCGCCATCGTCGGCCGCTACGACTTCTTCGGACCGCAGGGTGGGCCGTGGACGTTCAGCGACTACAAGTCCACGGGCCGCAAGGCCCTCTGCTACTGGCAAGCGCCGCTCACGTGGGTGACGCTCGGCCTGTGGGCGCTCGTCGTGCCGATCAGCTATCCGTGCTGGACCGAGAACCTCACGCAGGAGGAGCAGGTCGCGCAGATTCGCCTCGTGGCGCTGGCGGCGGGCGGAAATCTGGTCGTCACGTTCCCGCACTCCGGCGGAGCGCGCGGCCTCATCCTCCGTGCGTCAGCCGAGTACCTCGAGCGCCTCTCCCACGGCAGCGGCCATGGCGCATCGCCGGCTGCTCCGGGGCCGGGGTCGTCGGCGCCGTCGCCTGCGCCGGTGTCGGGCGCAACGCGACTCTGAGCATCACGCCTTGCCGGTCGTGGACTGGCGCGCGTCGAGGAAGGTCGCGCCTTCGGGCGAGCACGCGGACGCGGGGTCGTCGACCGGCAGCCCGACGTCGGCGGCGCCGAGCAGACCCACCTCGCCGATGCCGAAGGTCTCCTCGGCGACGTCCTGGTAGGCGCGGCGCTTCGCGTCGGAGTCCAGCCACACCGTGATCTCGCGGCAGCGCATGCCGCCGAGCATCGCGTGCCAGCGCAGCGTCGTGGTCATGGCGTTCGCGCACATCTCGATGCCGACCCGCGCGGCGCCGGTGCCGAGCGCGGGGACAGCGAGCGTGTGAGCGCCGTGCTCGTCGGCGAGGAGCAGCGCGCGCGCGAAGGCGCGGCCCACGCACGACACCTCGTTCCACGCGCTGACCGCGTGAAAGACGTGCTTCGCGGAGAGGCGCCCGGGATCGGTGCGGATGCACGTGCCGAGCGGCCGTTCGCCCCCGGCCATCGCCTCGCTCTCGATGTCGTCGCCGCCCGCCTTTCGCAGCGCGTCACCGACGCCGGTGCGCATCTTCATCTCGAAGTTGGCGCTGGAGACGATGGCCTCGGCGTCGCTGGTCGCGATATCGCCGACGCGGAACACGAGCTTCACGTTGCCGAGCATGAGGCTCGTCTTGTCGAGGCGCGTCGCGGTCGGCTGCGGCGGCTCGAGCGCGCGACCGAGCATCGAGAAATGATGGAGCGGCGCCGACATGTCCTCGGGCCGGCGGCGAACGTCCTTCTCCAGCATCGCGCGCACGAGCTGCTGAAAGTAAGCCTCGGCAGGCGTGGTGGGCGCGGGCATGCGCGGCGGCTTCGTGTCGTCGAGGATGTCCGCGACGCTGTCGAACGGCGCGCGGCCATAGCGGAGATCGCAGGCGGTGGCGCCAGCGCCCCAGACGTCGGTGAAGCGTCCGACCTCGCCGCCGCGAAACTGCTCGGGCGCCATGAACTTCAGCGTGCCCGCGTTGTCGCGTACCGCACCATCCGAGACGGCGACCGCGATCCCGAAGTCACCGAGGCGGATGCCGGTCTCCGGCGCGCCGAACACGTTCGACGGCTTGAGGTCACGATGCACGACGCCTGCCTGATGCGCGGCCCGCAGGCCGAGACCGATCTCGCGCATCACATGGCATACGAGCCAGAGCGGCAGGCCGACGCCGAGCGACCGACGGCGCCGCCCGTCGAGCTCCGCGAAATCGAGCCCGTCCACGTACTCCTGCACGAGGAACGGGATGCCGGAGGCCGGGACCATTCCCGCGTCGAGCGCCCGCACGATCCGTGGGCTCGACACGCGCGCCATGAGACGCGCCTCGGAGCGAACGCGCGCGGCGGCGATGTCTGCGCC
>JAYTZB010000924.1:0-7530 GCA_043742085.1 Polyangiaceae bacterium | reverse complement strand
AGCGAGCCGCGCACGCCAGTGCCGGCCAGCATCGCTGCAGGCTCGATGCTGACGAGGACCTTGTCCTCGAAGCACGCCACGTCGTCGTTGTTCGCGATGCGCGCTGCGAGGCCACGCACCACGCTGGTCTTGCCGACGCCGGGCGCGCCGACGAGGCAAGCGTTGTTGGCGTGGCGCTTGGCGAGCACGTCGAGCGCGCGCTCGATCTCGGCGTCGCGCCCGACCACGGGGTCGAGCTCGCCGCGCACCGCCTGCTGCGTGAGGTTCTGACCGAGCGCCGAGAGCAGCGGAAACTGCTTTGCATCGAGAGCGAACCGCTCGAGCCGCGCCTTCGTGAGCTTCACGGGCTCCTTGGCGGGCTCTTTCACCGGGTCCTTGCGCTTGGCCTTGTTCGGAGGGGACGCGACCTTGGAACCCGCGCCCGCGCCAGCTCCGACGAGCGAGGTCGGCATGGCGTTGGTCGCCGAGGGCTTCGTGTCGGCCGCCTTCGAGGACGGCGAGGGAGGCGGCAGCGTCGCCGGCATGGCGCGCGTCGGCCTGACCGGCGGCGCAATCGGCATGATCCCGCTCGTGCGCGCCTGCGCGGCGGCAGACGGCGTCGTCCGTCGCGGAGGCGCGAGGCCCATCGCGAGCTGCATCGCCGAGGTGCGGAGGCGCGTCACGTCGGTCCCGCACTGCACCAGCGCACGATGGGCCGCGGTTCCGGTCTCCTGACAGAGCGAGAAGAGGACGTGGACCGAGCGAGCATCGGTGCCACCGGGACCTCGCCCACTCCGTCCCGCTAGCTCGCGTGCGCGCTGGATGGCCCGGCCGATGGCGTCGGCCGTGTCGTCGACGGTCACGCGCGCGGCCTTCAGGAGGACCTCCGCATCGAGGCGCCGGTCGAGCAAGAGCTGCGCGGCATCGTCGCGACCGCTGGCGAGCGCGGCCAGCAGGTGCGTCGTCGTTGGCTTCTGCCCCCGCTGTTTCGCGAGGTCTTCGGCGGTCCGCCGGAGCGTCGCGAGCTCCGTCTCCCGGGTCGGTAGGGCCCTCTCCATTATTCTCTTAGGCCATCGCACGGTGAACGGGCTCGGGCCAAAAAACAGCGCCTCTCGGGCTTTCAATGACCGGTCGGTCAGTTATAAGAGGTGGCATTCATGTCCCGCGTCGCTGACCCGAAGACCAAGATCACGCTCCTCCGTGCCGCCGAGGAGGTCTTCGCCGAGAAGGGCCTGGCCGGCGCGAAGGTGGAGGAGATCGCGCGTCGCGGTGGCGTCTCGAAGGGCGCGTTCTACCTCCACTTCGAGAGCAAGGAGGCCGCGCTCAAGCAGCTCGTCGAGTCGTTCCTCGCCCGCTGCCAGGCGTTCTTCGCGCCGCCGTCGGCCTACCCCGGGCTGCCCGAGGATCCCGCGGATCTGCTCGACTTCACGCTGGAGCGCGACGTCCAGATCTTCGAATTCCTCTGGCAGAATCGGGCTTTTCTGCGGATCTTGCCGACCTGCCAGGGCGAGCACGATTACCTCGTCGCCGCGTTCCGCGCGGAGATGGCGGTGACCACGCGCCAGTGGGTCGACCACTGGCGTCGCGAGGGCATCTACCGGAAGGACGTCGACCCGGACCTCGCCGCGACGTTCATCGGCGGCGCCTACAACGAGCTCTCGCTCCGGCTCATCGTGGCTACGATTCGGCCGCCTCTCGAAGAGTGGCTTCGCTTCGGCCTGGAAACGTTCTTCCGCGCCTTCGGCACACCCGAGATGGTCACCGCCGTCGAGCGGCGGAACCCGCGGGTCAGTCAAGAAGCGGGTAGCACGCCGCTGCACGCCCACCGCCGCCCCGTCCACGAGCACGTCCCCCGCGGAAGCTCCTGACCTGGATCAGGCGGCGACGTACCGCACCGCGCGACGCTGTGCCTGCGTCGCCGGCCAGGCGTACGCGAGATCGGCATCGATGCGCGCGCCGGGTACTTCGGGCGGCTCCTCGCGTGCGATGAGCGCCCACGCCACCGGCGCGAGCTTCAGCGCGAGCGGGATCCAGTCCGACGGCGGCAGCGTCGCTCGCGAGATCGCCACGTCGAAACCGCTCGGCATCCGCGCGGCGATGGCCTCGCCGCGCTCGCGGAGGATGGTGACGTCGGTCCGACCGATGGTCCCCACCACGGTGCGCAGGAACGACGTCCGCTTCGCCAGCGGCTCGACCAGCGTGAGCTCGAGATCGGGGCGCATGAGCGCGAGCGCGAGCCCGGGCGCCCCCGCGCCCGTGCCGATGTCGACGACGCGCAGGCCCGGACCGATGTGGCGCGCGAGCTCGCCGGCGTCGGCGAGCATGAGGTCCGTGAGCTCGGCCTCGGTGCGCGCCGCGGTCAGATCGATGCGCTTGTTCCACTCCGTGAGGAGCTCGAGCCAACGAACGAGCGGCGCACGGGCCGACTCCTGGAGCGCATACCCTTCGAGATCCACGCCGTGAGTGTGGCGCCGTTCGGACAAAAAGGATAATCGGAAGGCAGTGACGATCGTCCGCCCATCTCAGAGCATCCCCGTCGGCGTCGTCGACCTCCTCCCGCTCGAGGAGCTGGTCCAGAGGACCTTCGACTCCGAGCTGAACGCCACGCCCATGCCGGGAGGCGCCTCGACGCGGAAGTACTTCCGTGTCGCACTGCCGAACGACAAGAGCGCCGTCGCCATGTTCGTCCCCGGCGGCGCCAAGCCCGAGGAGGTCCAGACCCACCACGAGGGCAGCCGCTGGCCGTTCCTCGAGGTGCGCGATCTCCTCGCCGAGCGGGGCATCGACGTGCCGTCGGTCCTCGCCGAGGACACCCCCAACGGCTGGTTGGTCATCCAGGACCTCGGCGACGACACGCTCGCCAACTGGCTCCTCCGGAACCCTGGCGATAAGCCTGCACTCTACACGAAAGCCGTCACCGACCTCGCCAAGGCCCAGAAGGCCCTCGCCAAGCTGCCCGAGGGCTGCGTGGTGGCGAGCCGCACGTTCGACGAGACCCTCCTGAAGTGGGAAATCGAGCACTTCCGCGAGTGGGGCCTCGACGCGCGCGGCAAGTCGCTCAGTGAGGCCGACGCCAAGCGCTTCGGCGAGATCGCCGAGAGCCTCGCCAGGCGCGTCGCCGACCTCCCGAAGGGCTTCGTGCATCGCGACTACCAGTCGCGCAACCTCATGGTGGTCGACGACGGCACGCTGCGTCTCGTCTGGATCGACTTCCAGGACGCGCTGCTCGGCCCGCGCGTCTACGATCTCGTCGCCCTCCTCAACGACAGCTACCAGGAGTTCGATCGCGCGTTCGTCGAGGCCCGTCTCGCGGAGTACGCCGAGGCCGCGGGCCTCCCCGCCAAGGAGCGCACCAAGCTGCTCGGGGAGTTCGATCTCGTCACCGTGCAGCGCAAGCTGAAGGACGCGGGGCGCTTCGTCTTCATCGACCGCACCAAGAAGAACGCGTCGTTCCTGCGCTTCGTCACGCCGACCATCAAGAAGGTCGACGCCGCGCTGGCGCGACTCGCGCCGAAGGATCCCGAGATGGCGGAGCTGCGCGCCATCCTTCAGCGCACGCTGGGCGACGAGCTCACGGCCGGCTGACCGTGGCGCGCAAACCGTTGGCGAAGAAGCGCGCGCCGGGATCGTCGTCGAAGATCCAGAAGGCCGTCGAGGTTCGGCCGCAAGGGCTGTGGCTCGCGGACAAGAAGGAGCTCGTCCCGATGTGGGCGGGCGCGATGCATTACTGGCGTCACGCGCCCGAGGACTGGGGCGCGTGCCTCGACGCGATGAAGGCGATGGGCCTGCGCCTCGTCGACACGTACGTGCCTTGGGGCGTGCACGAGACCGCGGAAGGCGTCTTCGACTTCGGCGAGCGGTTCGCTCGCCTCGACGTCGCGCGCTTCATTCGTCTCTGCGGTGAGAAGGGCATGCACGTCATCGCCCGCCCCGGTCCGCACATCAATGCAGAGCTCACGTATTTCGGTCTGCCCGAGCGCGTGGTCTGGGACCGCGAGTGCCAGGCGCGAACGCCGCGCGACAACCCCGTGATCCTGCCGCTCGTGCCGGTGGCCTTCCCGGTTCCGAGCTACGCGAGCGACTCGTTCTTCGACGAGACCGCGCTGTGGTTCGAGGCGTGCGGTCGCGTGCTGTCGCCGCTGCTCCATCCGCACGGCCCAATCGTGATGCTCCAGGTCGACAACGAAGGCGCGCTCTACTTCCGCGACGGCCCGTACGATCAGGACTACCACCCCGACGCGGTCCGCCTCTTTCGCACGTTCCTCCGCGAGAAGTACTCGAGCGTGAAGACGCTCCGCGAGATCTGGAACGACGAGAGCATCACCTTCGCGACCGTGACGCCGCCGGTGAAGTTCGACGCGAAGGAGGCGAACGAGCTCGCGCGTCACCTCGACTGGATGGAGTTCCACGAGCACCTGCTCGCGGAGGCGATGGGACGCTTCAACCAGTCGCTCGAGAACGCCGGGCTCACCACGGTGCCGACGCTCCACAACTTCCCGCTCGGCGAGGCCGCGACGCCGCTCAACGCCAGCCGCATGGCGGAGGTCGTAGACCTCATCGGCCTCGACTACTACCACCCGGCGAATCCGCAGCATCACATGACCATCCTGCGGCGCACCGGCGAGCTCGCCACGCGCTGCGAGGGCCGTCAGGTGCCACCGTTCGGTGCCGAGGTCGGCGCGGGCTTCCCGCCGTTCTTCCCGCCGCTCGACGACAAAGACTCGCTCTACGCGCTCATGGCGGCGATGGCCTACGGCCTGCGCGGCTTCAACCTCTACATGGCGGTCGATCGCGATCGCTGGGTGGGCGCGCCGATCGACGTGCACGGCATCCCCCGTCGACTCGCCGACGAGTACCACGCGCTCATCGAGGCGCTCGACAAGGTGGCGTTCAACACGCTGCATCGCGCGACGCCGGTGAAGCTCGTGGTTCCGCGCGCGCTCCGCCGTCTCGCGCGCGCCACGCATGCGTTCGGCCCGATCACGCCCGCGGCGTTCCACATCGCCGGAGCCGGTCCGCTCGAGAGCTGTCTCGAGGACGACTTCGGGCTCGGCGAGATCGCGCCCATCGTCGGCGAGACCTTCGTGCGCGTCTTCGAGCGCGCGCTCCTCGCGCGCGGGGTGCCCTTCTCGTATGCCGGCGGCGAGAGCCTCGAGATGAGCATCGTGGGCGCAGCGTGGATCGTCTGCACGACCGCGGGCGGTATCAAGGCCGACTTCTTCACCTCGCTACGCGAAGCTCACGAGCGCGGCATCGTGGTCACCATCGGACCGCGTGTTCCCGATCGCGACGGGTCCATGCGCCTCGTGGCGAAGCCGCACGACGTGCGCGGTCTCGAGGTGGAGGCGCTCGGCGAGCCGTCCCGTGCCGACGCGCTCGTGGCACGACGCATCGACGAGCTCGGTCTGCCCGCGTACCCGGTCGACGTCCCCGACGTCCACGTCACGGTGCACGACGACGAGGAAGGCGTTCCGCGCGTGGCCTTCGTGATGAACCCCACGGCGAAACCGGTGGTCGCCACCGTCGGCCTGGGGCGCACGCGCGTCCTCGTCGACATGCTGCCCCGGCCGCGTGCGGTGAACCGCATCGAGCCGCACGCCGGGACCGGCGCCTTCGTCGTCGAAGTGCCGGCCCGGACGGTGCGTATGTTCTCGATCGAGACCTGAGCCTCGCCTCAGGTCACTGCGTGCGTCACTGCGTGCACAGAGGGATCTTCGAGCACGCTTGCACGACGATGGAGGCACCGCCCATGGTCGGGCAGGTGTTGACGTAGCAGGTGCCGCCCGTGCACTCGGCGCTCGTCTTGCAGACCTGCACCTGGTTCATCTGGCAGTTCGTCCTGCACTCGGTGCTGGCGGCGCCGCCGGCGAAGCCCGCGCAGCAGATGTCACCCGCGTTGGGGCAGTCCGCCTTCTCGTCGCAACGGAGCTTGGCGCCGTTCTGGCACTGGGAGCCGCTGGGCTGACATCCTGCGTCCGCCTGCGTGACACAGCAGACATCGGCCGGCGTGGTGCATGACGTGCCGCCGCCGCACTGGACCTTGTTGGGCGTCGAGCTGAGGCCGGCGGCGTCCGCTCCGCCCTCGGGCGTGCCGCCGTCGGTGTTGCTGCTTCCGTCGGTGCCGCCGTCGGTCCCGGTCGAGCCGCTCGTGCCGCCGCTGGTTCCGCCGCTCGTCGCGCCGCTGGTTCCGCCGCTCGTTCCCGTTCCGGCTTCGCCGCCGTCGACGTTGCTGTCGTTGATCGTGGCCTCCGTGGATCCGCAACCGCCGAGCGCACCGGCGAGCCCCCACGTCACGAGCACGCCGCTACCCAGCAACCAAGCAAGTCGTCGATTCATGCGTATACCTCCGCGAGATGGATTGTTGCCGTTGCCCGGCCTCGATGCAATCAACGCATGCAATATGCAGCCTGTCGCACCCGCGCGCAGGTCGGCCACCTGACCAGGCCTACACTCAGAACGCGTAACGGATCGACGCGCCGGCATCGAAGACGAGCGGCGTATCGCTGCCGATGGTGCGCTTGAACCCGGTGGCATCGCGCAGGCCGGACGTGAGCCCGAGCGCGAAGTGGCGGTCGAGCTGGTACCACTCGAGGCCGAGCCGTCCGCCGAAATAGATATTGAGCGACTCGGCGTTCTTGAACCCGATGATCTCGAGGGCGCGCTGGCGGATGTCGGCCTTCAAGCCGCCCACGCTGCCCTGCACGTAGACGCCGAAACGGTCCGTGAAACGCACCGTGAAACGTGCGCCGCCGCCGAAGCCGAAGAGCGGGAACGCGCGCGTCTTGGGCGGGTCCTGGGTGCCCGACGTATCCGTGAAGCCGAGCTCGCCCTCTGCGAAGACCATGAGCGGCGTGAAGATCTCGTAGCCGACCTGCGTGCGGATCCACGGCGCCGGCGGCGCGGTCCGCCCGAACTTGCCGAGGAACACGAGCCCACCGAGCGCGGAGTCGACCACCAGCGACTTCTTGTACGGCGGGGACGGCGGCGCCTCGGCCGGCGCGACGGGGACGTCGGCGAGCGCCGTGCTCTGCGTGTCACGCTCGAGATCGATCTGTCCCGCGACGACGGGCGTCGTGGTCGGTTGCACGCCCTGCGCGGCCGGCTGCGCGGTCGTCGAAGGCTCCTGCGCGCGAGCGTCGTGCGCGAGCGAAGCGACGAGCACCAGCGTGGTCGCGCAGCCCATTGCGAGCCGCGTGTGCCTTGGCCGCCGCATCCGCATCCGCATCGGAGACCGAGGCTAGAGGATCAGTGGAAGTTCTGCACGGCCCAGATCGAGCCGTCGGCAGCGGTGCCGAAGCCACACGCGACCTTCGTGTAGATCCGGCTGCTCATCGCCTCGTAGTGGCCGCCGCCCGGGCCTTCGCTCCACATCGCCTGCAGGCACTTCGGGATGGTGGTCGTGGCCGGGGCAGGCCATCCCGGGCACTCGTTCTGTGCAACCTCCCCGCATGTGCCGAAGGCGCCGTGCGCGGCCTTCGTCGAGCCGTCGTTGACCGCCTGGCCGTCGGCGCAGGCTTCGGTCGCGCTCCAGCGCGCCAGCGGCGAGAGGCC
>JAYTZB010000923.1:0-1764 GCA_043742085.1 Polyangiaceae bacterium | reverse complement strand
CGATAGACGTAGACCGCGAGCGCCGACTGCGCGGCGAGAGCGATGACCGTGACGAGATGAGGCGTCTTGTCGTCGCGCCGTCCGAGCGCACGCAGGAGGAACGTCACGAGCGCGCCGAGCAGCGGAATGCCGATCAGCATCGAGAGCACGTGGCCTTCGAGCGGTCCGAGCCAGCCCGGCACCTGCGCGCGCACGCCCATCGCCACCTCGCCCGACTGCTCGTCCGACGTCGTGACCACCACATGCGCGAAGAGCTGATGCAGGCGCACGCCCTTCTCCGGGACCCACTGCACGACCGCCTTGCGCGCGGCGCCGGGCGCGATGGTCACCGGCAGCGCAGCATCGGCAAGGCGCGCGACCAGCTTGGGCGGAGAGCGCGGATCGGCAGCATCACCGCGAACGGCGATGCGCGAGACGATGAGCGGCTCCTTGCCCTCGTTCACGATCGACAGCTCGCCGGTGTAACCGTCGCGACCGGCCTTGAGCTCGAGGGGGCCGCGGCCGCCCATCGCGTCGATTCGCACGGTGCCGGCGCGGCGCAGCTCCTGCCCGAACGCGCTACCCGTCACCACGACGAGCGCGAGGAAGAGCGCTGTCGCCAGCACGCTGCGGAGTTGCACGCGGTTCATATCAGCCGAGAAAAACCGAGGAAAGCACGACGAGGCAGAGGAGTGCCACCATCCCGATCACGAGCCCGAGCTTGACGCTTTCGAAGCGGCGCGGGTCGTCCATGCCGGTGCGTACCACGACCTCGTCGGCGCCGCGTCCGAACGCGCGCGCCAGCATGCCGCGCGCGACGACCGCATCCAGGCGACGGACGCCGGCGCCGACCGCCGATACGCCCGACGCCACGACCTCGGTCGCGTCGTCGATGACGTCCTCGTTCATGACCACCACCGAGCGGACGAAGAAGCGCAGGAGCGATGACCCCAGGCCGACGGCGTGCTCGATGAGGAGCGCCGGCCCGTCGAGCCACTTGATCCAGGCAGGGGCATCGGGTGTGCGCGTCGCGCGCCGCGCGGCGACCAGGCCGATGACCGCGGCAGCGAGCGAGAGCACGAGCGCCGCGATGGCGATGGGAGGGACACCGTCGACGCCGCCTCCGCCTGCGACGAGGCGACGCGCGAGCGGAGCCGTGTGACCACCGAACGGCGACGTCCCGGCGCCGAGCGCGGCGCCCCCGAGCAAGGACGCGATGGCCAGCACGACGACCAGCACGCGCGGCCCACGTGGGCTGGTCGGATCGACCTTGACCGAGATGGTTGCACCATACACGCGAAAGACGGCGAGACCGACGAGGATGATCGCCACCGTCGCCAGCGGTGCCACCACGCCACCGGCGGCATGCCCGGTCGCGCTCGCGCCGAAGGCGCCGGCGATGGCGCATGCGAGGCCGGGTGAGGCGCCCGCCGCCGGCAGGACGCCCGCCACGCTCGCGCATGCGACGCCGAGCCAGCGCACGTCGGCGCCGGCATCGAGCGCGACGGTGATCGCCGCGCAGCCCACCGTGGCGGCCACCAGGATCATCACGGCGCCCGCGGTCTCTCCGAGGTAGACCGCTGCGACGGCGAGCGAGACCAGCGCTGCGAGCGTCGCGCGCGGGACGCCGTCGCGCGTCCGCGAGGCCGCCGCCGTTGCGCCGAGCACCACCGCCGCGACGGCGGGTGCGATGGCGATGGCGGCTGCGACGCCGGGGTCCACGAGCGGCGCGACGTGCACCGCGAGGACCACCGGCGGCACGCTCTCGAGCGCATACGCGAGACC
>JAYTZB010000922.1:0-4119 GCA_043742085.1 Polyangiaceae bacterium | reverse complement strand
GAGACCGCCTGCATGCGGCCGAGACCCTGGCCGTCGCTGTCGACGCCGAAGATCCCCTTCTGCCCGCGGCCGGTGGTGGCGCTGAACACGAGACGCGATCCGAACGACGACGCGGTGCCGGTGAAGTACTTCACCACCTCGTTGTCGAACTGGTGGACGGCTCCGCGAACGGCGCCGGGAGCGATGTCGTATTCCTTCTTCAGCACCGCGTCGGAGCCGCGCGACACGACGTAGAGCCGGAGCTCGAGATGGACGTTCGCCCCGCGCATCGCGGTGTTGCCCTTGACGACGCCCTCGGCGCCGACCGTGCGCCACGAGGCGGGATCGATGGCGATGCCTTCCTTCTCGAGGTTCGCGGTGAAGCTCTTGGGGTCGAGCACCTGGAACATGCTGGACAGCGTGAAATCGCGGCTCGCGGTGTCGACCACCGTACCCGCGACGGTGGCGTCACCGGGCGGAGGGGCGACGGCGATCTTGAAGAGCGCGCGCGCTCCGCCGGACACGACCACGCTGGTGACGGCGCCGTTGTTCGACGCCGCGGGCAGCGCGCTCGCGGCGGGTGCCGGCGCGCTCGCGGCGCCAGCGGGTGCCTGCGCGAGCGCAGCGTGATGCGACGTCGCGAACGCGACGAGGCAGGCCAGCGGCACGAAGCGGAGGAAGAAGAAAGAGAAGCGATTCATTTGCATCGCGAAGCGTCTCCGTGGGGATCGCCGAGGATCGAGAGCTGTACCTTGCGTGAGCGGTACTGCTCGTCGACTTCCTTGGGGGGTGTCGGAAGCGGAGTCTTGTCTTCGAGGAGCTTCAGCAGCATGTCGCGCGCGGAGTCGTCGAACATCGCGTTGCCGCTCGACTTCACCGGTTCCTGCCGGACGTGCCAGATGACCATGTTGCGGCCCACCTGCATCTCGAACACGACGCACAGGCGCCGCGCCTCTCCGACGGAGATGATGGTCGGGACGTGATTGCGGTCGGTGAAGAACTGGCCCAGCAACGCGGCGTACATGTCGCCGGCCTTGACCTTGTTGGGGTCGGTCTCCTGGCCCCCGTCGATGCCGCTCTCGTGACCCTCTTCGGGCCGAGCCTTGCCCGCATCCTCGGCGAAGGCCTCGGTGGTCTTGACGAGGTTGGCGATGTCCGAGTCCTGCGTGTTGGGCGGCGGCGGCGCGCCGGCATCGGGCTTCTTCGGTCCCGGATCCTCGCGTGACGCGACGAGCTGCTTCTTGGGCGCGGTGCGCGCCTGCGGCACGAAGCGATCGGGGAGCTTCTTCGGATCGATGGGCTTGCCGAGCTTGAGGAGCGACGCCTGGATGACAGGACGCGCGACGAGCGGCTTTTCTTCCTCGCCACCGATGCTCGGCCACACCGCCTTCACCACGAACGGCCCCACCGCGAGCACGTGAAGCGCGACAGCCACCACCACGCCGAGGACGATCTCGTCCGACGTGTAGCGAGGCGTGTAGGGGACACCGGGCAGCTTCATCTCGGGCGGCGGAACTCTACTCCACGATGGTTTACGGACCTAAGCCCCCGTCGATCTAGGCCCGGCGCTACTTGACGACCATGGGATCGGTGATCATCCCGAGCTTTTCGACGCCGGCGGCGCGTGCGGCAGCCATGACCCGGAGGACGGCGCCGTACTTCACGTTCTCGTCGGCCTGCACGTAGAGCTCCTTCTCTTCCTGGAGCCGGGCGTTCGTCTTCAGCTTGTCGTCGATGGCCTGCGTGATCTCGTCCTTGCCGAGATAGACGTGCTCGTCGGCGGTGATGATGACGAGCAGCTTGGCCTCGTCCATCTGCATGGGCGCGCTCTTCACCTTCGGCAGATCGACCTGCACGCCCGTGGTGAGGAGCGGGGCGGTGACCATGAAGATGACGAGCAGGACGAGCATGACGTCGATGAGCGGCGTCACGTTGATCTCGTTCATGCCTCCCATGCGGCGGCGCCCGCGCCCGCCACCGCCACCCCCGCCCATGCCCATGTCAGATGCCTCCGAGCTTGGCCCGTGACGCGACGTCGAGCGCGAAGCTCTCCATCACGTCCGAGAGCTCGCCGACACGCCGCGCGAAGAAGTTGTAGGCCATCACGCTCGGGATGGCGGCGACGAGGCCGATCGCGGTGGCGATGAGCGCCTCGGCGATCTTCGGCGCGACCACCGGGAGGTTGGCGCTCTGCTGGTTCCCGATGCTGAGGAACGCGTCCATGATCCCGTAGACCGTGCCGAAGAGACCGATGAACGGCGCCGTGGAGCCGATGGTTCCGAGGAGGCTCATCCACGACTCGAGGTGCGTGACCTCGGCGGCCGCCGCGCGCCGCGTGATGCTCTCGACATGGGTGCCCTGCGCCTCGTCGAGACGCTTGCCGCGCTCGCCTTTGGTCAGGCGGACCATCTCGTCGTAGCCGGTGGCGAAGATGCGCGCGAAGGGCGAGCCGCGGAACTCGGCGAGGCCCTGCTGAGCGAGGCCGTCGAGCGTGCCGGCGGTGTCGAACGCCTTCATGAACCTTGCGGAGTCGCTGCGGGCCCGGCTGATGTGGAGGGCCTTCGCGAAGATCACCACCCAGCAGAGCAGCGAGAACGCCACCAGCACGATGATGACGAGCTTCACGGGCACCGAGGCGTGCAGCACGAGCTGCATCGGGTCGAGCTTCGGCGGATCCGCCGCAGAACCGGGGGGAGCGAGGTCGAAGGCGCGGACGAGGGAGGCGACGCCGTTCATGGCCCCCTTATCATCCCGTCCATTCCGCGCTGTCAAACGTTGTGGTTCTACCGAGACGATCGTAAAAGGCGGGGGTGTCTCGCGTCCGCGCTGCCTCTGTCCTGACTGCGTGCTCCGCCCTGGCGCTCCTCGCGAGCGGGGCCGCCGAGCTCGCGTGCGGGAGCAGCGACGCAACCGCCATCCTGGTGCCGATCACGGGTGTCACGGTGCGCGCGGAGAGCATCACCACCGGGCTCGGATGCGGGCGCGCGAGCACCCAGATCTTCAAGTACGCGGTGGTGGTCCTCGGACCGAACCCGATGGCCCTCGGCACCTTCGACACGCCCCTCGCGGGCAATGTCTACGATTGCTTCAGCGACGGCCTCTTCGTCAACCTGCCGGCGACCGCGGGTAGCACCGACTACCGGCTGAGCGTCTACGCGTACAACGCGCAGGCCTACGAGGCCGCCACCGACGCGAGGATCCGTTCCGCTCTGGCTGGCGCGAACCCCATGACGCTGGCCGGCACGAGCCCGACCTTCACGACGACGTGCACCGCGACCGAGATCCCGAACGTCCAATCGCTCGCGGTCTGCCAGCCCCTCGTCGCCGGTGCAGGCGGCGTCGGCGCGCCCGTCATGCCTGCGATGCTGAACCTCCCGGCGGCATCGTTTGCCACCGGCGACGGCGGTACCGTGAGGTGCGGCATCGACTACGCCACGGTCCGTTACCGCGCGACGCCCGCGCAGGGCACCGCCGGTCCCATCACCGACGTGGCCTGCGGCCCGGTCCCGGCCACCGGCATCGCGATCTCCCCGGTCGTCGCGCCCGCCACGTACGGCATCGAGGTCGCGCTCCTCCGCGCCGACGGCAGCACGTTCGGTCAGACGACCTGCAGCGCAGACACGAGCCCCGGGCTGATCAGCTCGGCCGTCTGCCGCGCCATTCCTTGATGTAGCCCTTGCCATAGGCCCTTGATTTACGGCCCCGCGGTTCGCGTCTTGCCCCGTCTTCCGCGCGAAACTACAGTCTACGTAGGATGAGAGAGCCCGCGGAGGTCGGTTTGGCTGGGTTTCCACGACCCGGTCGCGTCCTCAGGATCGTGCTCGCGGTCGTGGCCATCAGCGCCATCGTCGGTGCCATCGTCTACAACTGGATGCCCGGCCCTCCGCTCGGCGGGTACATCTTCAGCTGGATCGCCTTCGACCCCGCAGACTTCGTCCTGCGGCCGTGGAAGATCTGGACGCTGCTGACGTCGGGTGTCCTCTCCAGCCCGGTCCACCTCTTCCACGCGCTCGGCTCGCTGCTCGGCCTGTACTTCCTGGGCTCCGACCTCGAGAAGAAGTGGGGTGGTGCGCGCTTCCTCCGCTTCCTGGCGATCAGCGTCGTCATGGGCAATCTGTTCGTGCTCGCCTTCGACCGCCT
>JAYTZB010000921.1:0-7605 GCA_043742085.1 Polyangiaceae bacterium | reverse complement strand
CCGAATGAGCTGCGGGTTGTGCTCACCCGTCCGACGGCTACGCGGGTCGGCCATGCATGGAGGATCGCACAACCCACTCACGCCGTCACGTGACGGCGGTGGCGGTGGCGGCGATGTGTTTCGCGCGCGCGTCGGCTCAGGGTTCGTCACCGTCGAACCTACGTTCGGAGAGCTCCGCGCTGTGAGGCGCTCGCGGTCTGCGCGCCCGAGACGAGGGGCCGACAAGGGGATGGATGCGGAGGCACGGGCGGCGTCGCAGGCAGCGACGGCGGGCTCGCGTGCACGCGTCGGCGTGGCGAGAGCCGCGCCTTCGGCTCGCGCATCCTTCGGATCCTTCGGATGCGGAGACGGAGACGGAGACGGAGACGGAGACGGAGACGGAGACGGAGACGGCGGCGTGGCGGTGTGCTCGCGCTCCGCGCTCTCACGGGGTTCTCGACGTGCGACACGCGTTGTCGCTGTCGCGCCAAATCCGTCCGCGAGGCCTTGCGAAACTGCCTGGTGCCATTAGAATAGCCTAACCTATGGTGTTGAACGCGCGAGAAGTGATGTGGGGGGTCGAGCCTCCGACGCGCCGGAAGCGGTCGAAGCCGACGGGAGCGACGATGGCGCCTGCGCGGCGGTCGAAGCGAGCGCCGCGGCAGCTCTCGCTGGCCGAGGTACCGACCCGCGGCGGTCCGCGGAAGGGATCGGGCCGGAAGCCGAAGGTGCCGGGCGCGCGGCCGAACGTCGTACATCGCGCGCGGCCGGAGCATCCGCGAAGCGCGCCGGTCCACGTCACGCTGCGACGGGCGAAAGGGCTACCGGGCTTCCGCAGCGAGCGCGTGCATGGCCTCTTGAAGCGCGCCATCCGCGACACACGACGCGACGGCTTTCGCATCACGCACTACTCGGTGCAGCAGGATCACATCCACATCATCGTGGAGGCCGAGGACAAGACGACCCTGTCGAACGGCATGCGTAGCTTCGCGGTGCGCGTCGCGATGCGCGTGAACAGCCGCATCCTCGGGCGCCGCCGCGGACGCGTGTGGGGTGACCGCTATCATCGTCGCGACCTCACCTCGCCGAGCGATGTTCGCAACGCCTTGGTCTATGTCCTCGCCAACCACCTGAAGCACGGCGAGTACGACGTCGGCTTGCTGGACCCGTGCTCATCAGGTCCGTGGTTCACCGGATGGTCCCATGCGCTCGAGCCGCCATCGGAGACGCCACCGGTCCAGCCACCGGACACGTGGGTGCTCCGCAAGGGCTGGAGCACACGGGGCGGAGGCCCGATTCGCCTCGGGGAAGTCCCGCGCGCGCTTCGTTGATTGGGCGATACTGGAGGGAGGCCGGAGGCTCTCGCTCGACAACCCCCGCTCAGCGCTCACCGCGGCGGCGGCGGCGGCGGTAGCTCCCCGACGCACACACCCACCTCGAGCAGCACGTAAAGCAGCGCCTTCTCCTGCGCGAGCAGGGTCGACGTGCTGTCGCCCTCTGCGTGGTAGGTGCTGAAGAGGACGCGCCCGCACTTCTGCTCGAAGCTCACCGTCGCGGGGAGCTGCGTGCCCGTTCCGATGGTCGACGTCATCCACACCTTCGGCGTGATGGTCTTCGGCTTGCCGTCGGGATCGAAGCCCGGCTGCGGATGCACCGACTCGATGCGCGACCACGCTGCCTTCAGCTGGATGTTGCCGTCGCCGATGGCGGTCATCCAGTCGCCGAGGCCCTTGTCCTGCGCGGTGCCCTGCGTGTCCTCGGCGCCGCCACGACACGCGGTGCCGATGCCTTGCGACGTGCTGGTCAGCGGCGTCATCGTGTCGTCGTAGAACGTGATGAAGCCGGGCCACGTCTGGCGCACCGCCTCGTAGGCGAAGTCGGTGACGTAGAGCTTTCCGCCGTTGTCGACGTAGCTCTTGAACGCGCTCTTCTGCGGCGACGTCGGGGCGCCGCAGAGAAACCCACTGCCGCTCGAAGGATCCTTCTGCGAGTAGCCCATCGCTGCGCACGGCAAGAGCACGATGTGATTCGCGCTCATCTCGGCGGCGTCGTTCATGAGCACGTTGCCGGCCTTGCCCGTCTTGATGCCGGGCCCGTCGCTGCCCGGGAACCCCGCCGGCGCGTCGCCGTAGCGATAGAACTCTTCGATGCCGAGCTTCTTCATCGAGTAGTCGATCTTGTCGTAGCCGCCGATCACCATCGCGATCTTCGGGATGGTGTCGCCCAGCGCGGCGTTGGTCTTGCCAGGCAGACGCGTGAGGTCGCCCGAGACGGGTTGATCGCCGGTCACCACGTTCACCTCGCGGATGCGCCGGAACTGGCCCTTCTGCACGACGAGGAACTGCTTGCCGGTCTGGTACGCGGCGAGATCGAAGGTGCCGTCGCTCTTCGAGTACGCATACGGCTCGAACGCGGTGAGGTGCACGCACGTATCGCAGTACGCGTTGCCGGGGATGGCGTCGGGCGTGCGCGTCGTCAGATAGACCATTGCCGCCGAGACCGGCACGGTGCCCTCGGGCGCGAAGACGCGGCCCTGGAGATGACCGATCACCGGCGGCGTCGCGCCGGCTTCCGGCGTTCCTCCCTCGAGCTTGCCGAACGGATCGGCGTTGCCGGTCGGGCCGGCCCCGCCGCCGTCCGCGTCCGAGCCGAACGGGTTTCGCTTGTCGCTCCCGCACGACGTGAGAACGCACGAAGCCGATGCCACGACGATGGCGAGCGCGAATTGCCAGGACTTCATCGACAGTCTCCGATCTAGTGCGGTGGAACGGGTGCGATCTGACCGAGGTTGAGGCCGCCCGGGTACATGTACGTCGTGTAGTCGCCGTAGCCGATCACCTGGATGCCGATGGCCCTGTCGGCGACGAGAGTGTGGACTCCGTCCTTGCTCGCGTCGAGGAGCAACCGACCGACGAACCAGTCGGTTCCCGCGATGGGCGTGAGCTTCATCGACACGGTGGTGCCGTCGAGATCGAGCTTCGTGCCGGCGGGCGCGATCACGTCGACGTAGCTCGTCTTGTAGTCGGTGGGCGCCAGGAACACGTACTTGAGCCGGTACTGCTCGGCCGCCACCGCGAAGGTCTGCGAGGGATCGCCCTGCGAGCCGGCCTTGCCGACGCCGCCGCCGGCCGGGTCGGCCTCGGAAGCGCCGATCATGAACATGCCGACGCCGAACTCGTGGTCCCCGCTGACCTCGAAGTCGTCGTGCACCTCGTCGCCGCAATCGACGACGTCGCCGGCGTTGATGCTGCTCGGGCAGCCGCTGGGCGCCGCGGGTTTGTACGTGAGCTTGGTCCCGTCGACGTTGCCGTAGACGCGCACGACGTGACCGACCTTGTTCTGCTTGGGGCCCGTGGGCGTGGTCACCACGTAGTGCCTGCCCAGCGTCTGCGCGGGGAACACCGTCTCCTCGACGTGGTCGCACGCGACGACATCGAGCGGAAAATCGATGCAAGGTACACCGGTGATCACCTGCACGGGTTTGTCCGCCGACAGCAGCGAGCCGCTGAAGTCGTAGTCGCGACCGCTGCCCCCCACCACCTCGGCGACGTCGCCCGCGTTGAGCGCGAACGTCAGCGTTCCGCCGGCGGGCGTCGCCGAGATCGCCCCGCCCGCGACGACCATGCCCTTCGCTCCGAGCTTCACGCTCACGGTGGTGCCGTCGACGGTGCCGGTGACGACGAAGTACGGCGGACCACCGGGCTGCGGGGGCTTCGACTTGTCGAAGTCCGACGTGCCGTCGATCAGCGGATGCCGCGACATGCCGTACGAGCCCATGAGCCGGTAGCTGCCGGTCATCGCCGTGCTCGGCAGGAGCAGCGAGGCGTCGTTCGAGTACGAGTAACATTCGGGTGCCGTGAAATCGAGCTTCACGCACTTCGTCCAGTCCTTGCCGGGATCGCCGCCGGTGGCGCGGAACTCGAGCGGGCTGAACTGGTAGACGACGACCGGACGATCGCTGACGAGGTGATACGCGCCGCCCTTCGAGAGCACCGAGGCGCCCATCGGGATCAGGTTCGGGCCCTTCAGCTCCGCGACCCACGGCAGGATGATCTTGTTGAGCGAGCCGGGCGCGACCGCCACCGACTTCGACACGCCGTTGGGGCCGGTGACCTGCACGTGCGCGTCGTCACTGCCGACGTTGGCGACGGCGACCGCGAAGTCGAACACGTCCGACACGAGGTTGCCCGTGACGGTCGGCCAGTAGTCGCATCCGACGTACGTCTTCGCTTGCTGCGCTTCCTCGCACGTCGTGGGGTCGGCGATCGGCGCGTGACCCATGCCTGCGTCGCCGGCCTCGAAAGAGCCGCTGTCGTCGAAGGTGCCGCTCACGCTCTGCGCGGGATCGTCGAAGCCGTTGCGCGACGTGCTGCTGCCGCATGCGACCGCGAGGCCGATCGCCGTCAGGACGCCGCCGGTGATCACGCTGCTGACGAATCGATCCATCGGTTCACTCCCCTCGAGACTGCGGCTGCCATAGCGCTGCAGCGTGCTCGTGAGGAGTGATCGAACGGATCGTGATCGAGTCGATCACATCGCGCGGGCGCGTTTCTTACTTCGTCTTACGCGCGCGGCGCTCCGCTTGCGCGCTACTTCACCGGAATCGCGGAGATCGCCGACAGATTCAGGCCACCGGGATACTGGTAGCTCGTGTTGTCGCCGTAGCCGATGACCTGGATGCCGATGGGATCCGTCGACTGGAGGGTGTGCACGCCGTCCTTGCCGGCGCCGAGCGAGACGTGCCCGCCGATGAACCCCGTGCCGCTGATCGCGCTGAGCTGCGCGCCGACGCTCTGTCCGTCGAGGGTGATGGTGGTGTTGGGCGGCGCGATGATGTCGACGAAGCTGGTCTTGTAGTCGGTGGGCGCGAGGAAGACGTAGCTCGTGCGGTACTGCTCGACGGTGACGGCGAAGCTCTGTGAGGGGTCGCCCTGCGGCTGCGCCGCGCTCATGTCGGGATCGACGAGCGAGCCCGCGAGCAGGAACGTCGCGACGCCGAACTCCTTGTCGCCGCTGACCTCGAAGTCGGTCGACACCACGCCGCAATCCGCGACCTGTCCGGCGTTGAGGAACGCGGGACACGAGGACGGCTGCGAGGGCTTGTAGGTGAGGGTCGTGCCGTCGACGTTGCCAAAGAAGCGCACCACCTGGCCGACGGCGTTGTTCTTGGGGCCCGCGGGACGCATGACGACGTAGTGCTTGCCGAGCGTCTCGGCGGGGAAGACCGTCTCCTCCACGTGGTCGCACGCCGGCGCGCCGCTCGGCAGGTTGATGCACGAGATGCCGGTGATGACCTGCACCGGATGATTGGCGCTCAGCAGCGAGCCGCTGAAGTCGCCTTCGGAGCCCGTCGTGCCGATCACCTCGGCGACGTCGCCGGCGTCGAGATTGAACGTGAGCGTGCCGTTGCCGGGCGTCGTGGTGATGCCGGAGCCGCCCACCACGGCGCCACTTGCGCCGAGCTTCACCGTGACCTTGGTCCCGTTCGCGGTGCCGGTGACGACGAAGTACGAGGGCGAGACCGCCTGACCCGGAAAGCCCGGCGCAGGAGTCTCCGTCCAGCCCGTGATCCCCATGATCCGGTAGTTGCCGGTCATCGCCGTGCTGGGGAGCAGCAGCGAGGCGTCGTTCGAGTACGAGTAGCACGCGGGGCCGCTCCCGAGCGGGACGCAGGAGCTCCAGTCCTTGCCCGCCTCGCCGCCCTTGGCCTCGAACTCGAGCGGGCTGAACTGGTACACGACCACCGGCTTGTCGCTGACGAGGTGGTACGCGCTCTTCGGTGCGAGCACGGACGCCTTCAGCGCGTTCGCGGCGCTTCCACCTCCGCCGACCGACTTCAGCGCGCTGACCCAGGGCAAGTACACCTTGCTGATCGATCCGCCCGGCACGGTGACCTTCTTGTTCACGCCGCCGGGGCCGGTCACGGTGACGTTCGCGGTGTCGCTGCCGACGTTGGCGACGGCGACCGCGAAGTCGAAGATGTCGGCGACGACGTTGTCGGTGACGGTCGGCCAGTAGTCACAGCCGACGTACGTCTTGAACATCGCGGCTTCGTCGCAGGTGACGGGATCGCGACCGCCGATGCCGGGCTTCATGCCGCCTTCGCCGAGCCCACCGCCGGCCTCGCCGAAGCCCTGACCGGGATCGACGGCGGCGTCGTCGCCGAAGCCGCTGCGGCTCGCGCTGCTTCCGCACGCGACCGTGACGGCGAGCGGAACGACGACGAACGCAGCGAGCTGGAGGAGAGCGAACGGAGCAAGCTTCGCAAGGGGGGCAAGCGGACGACGAGAAGACATGGAGGACCTCGGTACCGGCCCCCTTAGCACCGCTAGAGCTTCGGCACGAGCAGGCGCAGCGCGCGGGCAGCCACGTCGATCCGCACCCTCGGATTGGCTGGCCACTCCTCGCCGTCGACCTGCGCGGCCAGCGGCGCGCCGCCCTCGGGGTCGAAGATCTCGAGCTCCATCGAGGATGCGCGGAGCGTCTTCGAGTGCTCGAGGCCGATCTCCTCGAGCATCTTCTCGTCGAGCGGCACCGCCGCGAGATCGATGATCGCCTTGGAGGCCCAGTCGCGCTTGCCGACGAAGGGAATGAGCTCGAAGATCCCATCGTCGTGGCGCGATGATTCGTCGAAGACCCAGGCCCCGCCGTAGACGCGGGTGTTCTTCACGATGAGATCGGTGAGCCCGTCGAGCTCGACGCGAACGCCGTCGAGGGTGGCCACGACGCGCAGCTTGTCGTCGATGACGTACGACTCGAGGAACGTCTTCACGAACGCGCCCGCGTAGACCGCATGATCGCGGTAGATCTCCTTCAGCGGTCCGAGCTGGTCGACGACCGCGCGGTCCTTGTTGCGCTGCGCGAGCACGCGCGCGGAGAGGCCCCAGCCGCACGAGTCGAAGAAGTAGTCGGGCTCGGCGCTCGCGCCTCCCGAGCGATAGATGCCGACGTCGAGGCGTGTCTCGTACGCGGCGCGGATGACGTCGATGTTGCGCTCGAGCGACTCGGGCAGCGCCTCGAGGCCGAAGCTCTTGCCCTGATCGTTGGCGGTGCCCGTGGGCAGCATGCCCATGGCGATCTCCTCACGGCGCTTGCTCGTGTAGAGACCGGCGGCCACCTCGCGGAACGTGCCGTCACCGCCCATCGCGATGACGACGCGGTGCGTGCCGGAGTCGAGCGCCTCCCGGACCGCGGCCACGGTCTTGCCCTCCGGGAGCGTGGGGAGCAGATCGGCAGGGATGCCGGCGGCCTTCATCAGCTCGAGCGCGCTGTCGATGCGCTCCTTGTTCTTGCCGCTCTGGGCGGTGGGATTGCCGACGAGCAGATGAGTCGCCATGGAGGAAGCATAGCGCCCGCTCGGACGCGCGCCGGTCAGGTAGCCTCGACGCGGCTCCCCTTGGCACTTCTTCGCGAGGCGTTCCGGATCTTCTCCGGTAGAGGTGCGCGCTTCCTCGGCGCGGCGGTGGCGTTCTACGCGCTGATGTCGGCGGCGCCGCTCTTCGTGGTGATCCTCTACGTGGTGAGCGCGATCTTCGGCCGGCCTCGTGCGGAGGGCGCGCTCTGGGGAGGCCTCGCGACGTGGCTCGCGCCCGAGGGGCTGGAGGCGATCCGCGGCATGACCGAGCG
>JAYTZB010000920.1:0-2567 GCA_043742085.1 Polyangiaceae bacterium | reverse complement strand
TTCGAGTCGCCGCGGGCCAAGCCGAGCGCGACGATGAGCACGAGACCGAGGAACACTCCGGCGACGAGATAGCCGGACATCCCAATCCAGCTCTGCGGGATCTTGCTGACCCAGCTCGGGCGGTCCGTGCGGCCGGTGTCGACGCCGCCGATGTCGACGGCGATGGGCGCATCGGAGCTGCGATCCGGGCGGACCTCGGTGCGAACGAAGGGGGATGCAGACATGGCTACGAGGAGCTTCTGCAAGCCGCGCGCCTTCCGGCGCTGGATCGCTCGGGATCCCTGCGCGCCCACCCGAGACGCGAAAAGCACATGAATCACGGGTGGCCAAACGTCGTAGCGGCGAGGTGGTCGGCGCTCCGACCGGTTCGATCATGGTTCTTCGGGGGAACGCTCGATCCAGCGACACGCTGGGGAGCGACGCGCCTATGCTCGCCGGCCATGGCCGCACGACCGCTCCACGATCCCTCCCGCATCGCTCCCGGCGTCCTCGAGAAGATGACGTCCTTCCACGGCGACACCGTGCGCGAGGTCGAGGAAGCGATCAAAGCGCACGACGTGGTCGTCGTCGGGATGGCGCAGAACCCTTTCGTCAAGAAGGTCCGGAAGGCGCTCGACGAGGCCGGCGTGAAGTTCCACTACCTCGAGTACGGCAGCTACTTCTCCGAGTGGAAGAAGCGCCTCGCGATCAAGATGTGGAGCGGATGGCCGACGTTCCCGATGGTGTTCGTGAAGGGCGAGCTGGTCGGCGGCGAGGACCTGACGAAGGCCGCGATCGCGCGCGGCGATCTCAAGGCCTACGCGAAGTCGTAGCTCACGCGCGTAGCCACGAAAAATTCGAGGCCGCGACGAACCAATTCGTCGCGGCCCCTTGGCGCGATCGGGCGCCTGCAAGTCCGACCGCATCCAAGCTTGCCGAAGCCGTTTCGTCGAAGTCGCCCATCGAGACCCACGCGCGCCTGCAAGAACGCGTGAGCCCCGATGAGCGTCACGAGGTGGCTTCGTGATTCCTCGCTGATGCAGTCGCCAGGCCAACGCGCGCACCGCTCGAATCACGGCCTTTCGTGGTTCCCCCGCGCGCCGCGCAGTCCACGAAGTGCAGCGCGCTTCACTCCGAGCGCACCGCCGCCCCCGAACCCTGCACTTCCACCAAGGTTCCCAGAGACCGCGGAGCTACGGAGAAACGGAGGCGACCACGGAGATGTTTTTGTTCGAGACAAGCGACCATCCGGAGCGTCGTGGACGCGCTCCATCGTGGTTTGGAGATCGGCAGCCAAATCTGCCCTCCCTCTCGTCTCCGTTGCTTCGTGCCTCCGCGGTCTCTGGTCGGATCGCGTTCGAGGGCGCGGTGGGTCAGCGGTGGATGACGATCATCGTGCCCTTGCCGGACTCGACGTTCGTGCCGTGCCAGCCTTCGGGGACCGGCGGGTCGGTGAAGCGGAAGACGCGCAGCGCGTCGATCGGCGCGAGGTTGATGCAGCCATGGCTGCGCGCGAGGCCGAAGTGATCGTGCCAGTACGCCGAGTGGAGGGCGTAGCCGTCCTGGAAGTACTGCACGTACGGGACGTCGCGGAGCTCGAAGTTGCCCGCATGCTTGTCGTCGTCGGTCGGTGAGCCACCCTCGCCGGACTCGGGGGCGGCGCCGCCGGACTGCGCGGAGCGTCCGTTCGAGTCCATCGTCGTGGTGATGTGCTTGCTCTTGATGCGGAACGTCCCGCGCGGCGTGGCCTTCGTCTTCTTCGGATCGTCGAGGCCGTCCTGGCCGGTCGACACCACCGTCGCGTAGGTCGGCGTCTTGCCGTCCCACATCACGAGCGTCTGGTCCTCGATCGACACGTCGATCCACTTCTCCCCGCGCTGCGCCGCCTGCGGCCACTCGTCGGGCACCACGGCGACGCCGACGTCGCTTGCTCTCACCCAGACGCCGCCCTTCGCCTCCAAGAAACGGGAATTCTTGCTCTTCCTTTGGATGCCGGTGAGCTGGAGGAAGCCGCGCGTGGGGAGCACGTCGGTGGTCTTCGTCAGCGTGCCGGCCTCGTCGCGATACGTGTGCACGCAGGGTAGCGGCGTGCCCTTCGCGTTCGGATTGCACGGCCTCGCGAAGGCCACGGGCAGCTTCACGTCGTCCTTCAGCTCGACGCCGTGGAACGGCGAAGCGGTCTCGGGTTTCACCTTGTCGACGGGGATCATGCGCATGTCGACGGTCACGGCGAAGCGCCGGTCGTCGAACTGCGGCCCCGTCGCGAACGCGCCGACGAAGGCGATGCCGGTGTGACGACGCACGCGATTGGCGAAGATCGAGTTGGGCGGGACGTCGAAGCCAGACACGTTCGGGATCTTGCGGCCACCCGTCTCCAGCCAGAACGGCGGCGGATCGAGCTCGGTCTTTCCGCCGAGGAGGATCCCGTCCGGCAACGTGTCCGAAGGCGGCGGCGTCGGCACGTCGGGGAAGATCTCGTGCGCGGCGTCGTTGGCGCCGAGATGATCGGCGCGGTTGGCGGCCTTGCCCTTGCGACCCCACCACGAGAGGTGCTGCTCGAGCTTGAACTCGGTGGCGAACGCCTCTTC
>JAYTZB010000919.1:0-3274 GCA_043742085.1 Polyangiaceae bacterium | reverse complement strand
GGCCAGGACTACACGCTGCCGGAGATCAGCGCGTTCGTGCTCAAGCGCACGCGCCAGATCGCGGAGACCGCCCTCGGCGGCCCCGTCGAGCGCGCCGTCATCACCGTCCCGGCGCACTTCAACGAGCTCCAGCGCGCGTCGACCAAGGTCGCCGGTCGCGTCTCCGGTCTCGAGGTCCTCCGCATCCTCAACGAGCCGACCGCGGCCGCGCTCGCCTACGGCCTCGGCCGCACCGGCAACGAGCGCGTCGCCGTCTACGACTTCGGCGGCGGTACCTTCGACTGCACGCTGCTCGATCTGAACGGCAACGTCTTCGAGGTCCTCGCGACGGCGGGTGACTCGTTCCTCGGCGGCGACGACGTCGACAACCTCATCGCCGAGCGGATGGCGGAGACGTACCTCAAGCAGCACCGCTACGACCCGCGCACCGATCCGCAGATGCTCGAGCGGCTGAAGGTCACCGCCGAGGACATCAAGATGGTGCTCTCGACCGCCGAGAGCCACACCGTGGTCCTCAAGGAGTTCGGTCACGCCTCCGGCGGCTCCTCGGTCAACTACACGTTCACGATGACGCGCCGCGATCTCGATCACATGATCACGCCGCTCATCGATCGCTCCTTCAAGGTGACGCAAGACGCGCTCGCGCTCGCACGTCTGTCGCCGACGTCGTTCGACAAGGTCATCCTCGTGGGTGGCTCCACGCGGATCCCCCTCATCCGCAAGCGCGTGGAGGCGTTCTTCGGTGCGCCGCCGCTCGATCGCGTGAACCCGGACGAGGTGGTCGCCATCGGCGCCGCCATCCAGGCCGCGGCGCTCACCGAGGGAATGCGCAAGCGCAGCATCCCCGCCCCGCCCGGCGTCATCGGCCAGAAGCCGCGCACGCTGCCCGGCCTGAACGCCGAGGAGAACACACAGACCGGGGTGCTCGAGGCGAGCGACATCTCCGGCAAGCCGGGCGCCGCGTTCGGCAGCCAGCCGCCGAGCTTCGGCTTCCATCCCGCGTCGAGCCCGCCGCCCGCGACGCGCGCGTTCGGCTCGAATCCCCCGGTGTTCGGCACGAGCGGCGCGACCGGGGCTCGCACCGCGAACGCCATGCAGAGCGGCGGTCCGCGCAAGATCACGAACCCCGGCGTCGCGCCCCAGACGCAGCCGATGGGCGCGCGTCCTCCTGGTCAGCCGGGCGCAGTCCCGCCCCCGGGCCACGACGACGATCCGTCGATCGCATCGTTCCCCGATCTCTCCGCGCCGGCTCCGTTCGAGTGGTTCCCGTCGGGTCAGCCGTCGTCCGGGCAGCAGGGGGCCGCGGGTCAGTCGCGCCCAGGGCAACCGAACGCCTCGGAGCGCAGCTTCGGCGGCAACACCATCACCGCGACGGGGGTGGAGCAGAACACGCTGACCGCCGCGCTCGATCCGGCAACGTCGCCACGCACCCCCAATCCGATGAGTGGGCCGGGCTTCGGCGCCATCGACGAGCCGCCGTCGCTCATGTCGACGCCGAGCGCGAGCGTCCCGAGCTTCCCGAGCATGACGGGGACATCGTCGGGCGGCATGCCTTCGCCGATCGGCGAGCCCGAGGCGTTCAGGGACGACGTCCCCGGCGGTCAGTTCGGCGAGGTCCGTGACATGTCGCTCATCTCGTCGAGCGGCGTGGCCTCGGCGAGCGTCGGGCGGCCCGGATCCAACGTCGATCTCGGCTTCGGGCACGTCTCCGACGACCTCTCGCTCGTCTCGACCGCGACCGCGCATCTGGAGAACGACGCGCGCAAGCAGGCGTTCGACAACTACGAGGACGAGACCGAAGCAAACCTGATCGAGGGCGGCGGCAAGGGCGCGACGATGAACCTCGATCCCGTCGCCAATCCCAACGCGCGCGGCGTTCCTGCATTGCAGGGTGGTCATGACGACACGGCGGATCTCCCCGCGCTCGCGCAGCCCACCGATCTGCCTTCCGTCGTGGGTGGTGTCGGTCGTCCCGGCGGCAAGCGACCGGAGATCCGCAAGCCGGGTCAGCTCGGCATGACCGCGACGGGCGGCGGAACGATGGCGGGCAAGCCGCCGCCGAAGCTGGCGCCTCAGCCCTTCGGTCCCATGGAGAGGATGGGAGAGGCACCTCCGTCGCGCACGGCCGCGATGCAGGCGCAGGCGCAGGCGCAACCGCAACCGCGCCAGGCGCCTCCCTCGGCGCCCGCGAGCAAGCCGGGCGCGCAAGCGCAGCAGGCGCGACAGGCGCCCAATCCAGGTGGGCAAGGTCCGCAGGGACAACCCGCGCGTCAGCCCTCGGGCGCGCCGCCGGCACAGACGGGCGCGATGCCCGCGCGAAGCGGCGCGCCGCTCAACCAGACCGCGCCGCTCAACCAGCAGGGCCCCGTCGCGCGCGCTCCGGGCGCGGCAACGCCGTTCGGCTCGGCGCCTCCCGCGGCGTTCGGGTCGGTTCCACCCGCCTTCGGGCACGCTCCTGCTCCGCAGACGCAGGTGTTCGGCTCGGCGCCGCCTCCGCAGATGCAGGTGTTCGGGTCGGCGCCGCCTCCGCAGATGCAGCCGATGCAACAGCAGCAGCAGATGCAGCAGCAACCGCCGCAGCAGCAGGCATTTGGATCCGTCCCGCCGGGCGCGTACGGCGGCGGACCGCCGGCCGGTGCGTCGCAGCCTCCGATCTTCGGCGCGTATCAGTCGTCGCCACCTGGCGCGCCGCTCGACGTGAACGCGATGGGTCAGGACCAGAACCCGAGCACGCAGGTAATCCCCGGCTCGCCGGGAATGCCGCAGAACCTCGGATTTTCAGCGCCCGTTCTCGTCGACGTCACGCCGCGCGGCCTCGTGGTCGAGACCGCGGGCGGCTACACGGACACCATCATCCCGCGCAACTCGAAGATCCCGTGCGAGCGCACGCGCCGCTTCGCCACCGGTCGCGACATGCAGACCGTCGTGCGTGTCCGCGTCGGTCAGGGCGAGAGCCCCCAGTTCCCGCAGAACACGTTCCTCGGTGAGGTCGAGCTCTCCGGTCTCCGCCCCGCGCCGCGCGGCGAGGTCACGGTCGCCGTCACGTTCGAGGTCGACGCGGACGGTACGCTGCGCATCCGCGCTCGCGACGTGCAGACCGGCCAGGAAGCACGAGCCACGCTGCAGCTCATCGGCGTCGCCGACGAATCGTCGGTCGTCATGATGATCAACCGCTTCGCGCAGCAACCGGTCGTCGGTACCGAGACCCCGCGTGGTCCGACGCACTGAACGCGGCGATGGACGGCGACTCGATCAGGCAGTGGCTCTCCGTCCT
>JAYTZB010000918.1:0-2454 GCA_043742085.1 Polyangiaceae bacterium | reverse complement strand
ACGCCGCTGCCGCTCACCGGACGCGCGGACACCGCGTGGGACGGCGAAGGCCTGGTGCGCATCGACGGCGGCTATGTCGCGGTGACGGTCGAGACCGAGCCACGCGTCGAGCGCTTCGACGGCGCAGGCAAGCGCACCGGCGCCGTCGCGCTGCCTCCCCACTTTGCGATGCAGGCGCCCGGCAACAAGGGCATGGAGAGCCTCACCCTCAGCCCGAGCGGCCGCTTCCTCTTCACTGCCAACGAGGCGGCGCTCACCATCGACGGGCTTCCGTCGACGAAGACACGTGGCACCACGATCCGGATCTTGAAGCGCGACCTCTCGACGAGCACGGACATCGAGCTCGCGTATCGGACCGAGCCGCTCGGCGCGGGCGGCGCGAGCGGCGACATGGGCGTGTCCGAGCTCGCAGCGATCGACGACAACACGCTGCTGGTGCTCGAGCGCGGCTTCCAGGTCGGCTACGGAAACACGGTGCGGATCTTCCGCGTCGATCTCCGGACCGGAGCGCACGTCGAGACGACACCGGCGCTGAACGATGCGACGCCGGTCCTCACGAAGACGCTGGTGGTCGACATCGGTCTGCTGCCGCCGGGCAACGCGACGCATCCCGGACCAGAGCCCAATCCGATCCTCGACAATTACGAGGCTCTCGCGCTGGGGCCGACGCTCCCCGACGGCCGCCGCCTGCTGTTCGTGACCTCCGACGACAACGCATCGGCGACGCAGGTGCCGCGCGTGCTCGTGCTCGCCATCCAGGGCCTGTAAGCTCGCGGCATGCGCGCCGTCCGCTGTCACGAGCTCACCGGTCCCAAGAGCCTCCGCGTCGACGAGATCCCGGCGCCCACGCCAGGCTCCGGCGAGGTCCTCATCGAGGTGCACGCGGCGGGCGTGAACTTCCCGGACGTGCTCCTCACGTACGGCAAGTATCAGTTCAAGGCCGACCCGCCGTTCGTCCCGGGCGGTGAGGCCGCGGGGATCGTTCGCGCAGTGGGCGCCGCCGTGACCGAGATAGCGGTCGGCGATCGTGTCTGCGCGACGCTCATGAGCGGCGCGTTCGCCGAGCAGATCGTGGTCCCCGAGGCCGCGGTCGTGAAGCTCCCCGACGTCGTGACGTTCGAGATCGGCGCCGCCACGCTCCTCACCTACGCGACGACGCTGCACGCGCTGGTCGATCGCGCCGCCATCCAGCCCGGCGAGACGCTGCTCGTCCTCGGCGCATCGGGCGGCGTCGGCACGGCCGCCATCGAGCTGGGGAAGGCGCTCGGCGCGCGGGTCATCGCCGCTGCGTCGACGGACGAGAAAGTTGCATACTGCAAGGAACGCGGCGCGGATGACGGCATCAACTACGCGCGTGAGGACCTGAAGGAGCGCGCCAAGGCCCTCACGCACGGTAACGGCGCGAACGTGGTCTACGACCCGGTCGGCGGCCCGTTCGCGGAGGCCGCGCTGCGCTCGATCGCGTGGGAGGGTCGCTTTCTCGTGGTGGGCTTCGCGACCGGCGAGATCCCGAAGATCCCGCTGAACCTCGTGCTGCTCAAGGGCTGCCAGGTGGTGGGCGTGTTCTGGGGCTCGTTCGCGATGCGTGAGTCGGCGAGGAACCGGGCCAACGCGCGCAAGATCCTGGAGTGGGTGGCCGACGGAAAGCTGCGGCCGCACGTCGATGCCGTCATGAAGTTCGACGACGCCAGGAAGGCCCTCGAGCGCATGGAGCGCCGGGACGTCAAGGGCAAGCTCGTGCTTGTCCCCTGACTCCCGACGCGTGGCCCCTGACCGACTCGTGACGAAGCGCAAGAGCGCGCTGCACTATGAAAATGACGTGGTGATGAAGCACGCGGTCGAGGGCCTCTACACGTACGCGGAGTTCGGTCTCGTCTGCTCGGCGTTCATCCCGGTGATGGCCGTGTCCTCGCTCATCCACCGTGGCGATCCCACGCAGCGCGTGCCTGGTCGCTGGATGCGCCGGCTCGGACGCACCGCGAGCCGGCTGACGCCGCTCTGGAAGTTCGAGATCGAGGGCGAGCGTCCGGCTGACATCGATCACAGCGCATACGTCGTGGTGGCGAACCACGAGTCGCAGGCTGATCCGTTCCTCCTCTCGTTCCTGCCCTGGGACATGCGCTGGGTGGCGAAGGAGGAGCTCTTTCACCAGCCGCTCACGGGTTGGGCGATGCGCTTCGGCGGCGACATCCCGATCCGCCGTGGCGAGGGCGAGAGCGTGCGCGAGATGATGAACGAGTGCCAGCGTGCGCTGGCGGGCGGCATCTCGGTGATGATGTTCCCCGAGGGCACGCGCTCGCGCGACGGCGAGCTCCTCCCCTTCCGCGACGGCGCGTTCCGCCTGGCGCTCGCAGCGGGCGTCCCGATCCTCCCGGTGGCGCTGGCGGGCACGCGCCAGATGAGGCCGAAGCACTCCAAGTGGTTCGGCAAGGCGCACGCGTGCGCGAAGATCCT
>JAYTZB010000917.1:0-6095 GCA_043742085.1 Polyangiaceae bacterium | reverse complement strand
GGCGCGGCGATGTGGCTGGCGCACATGAGCGAGGCGCCGCCCACGTTCATGACGCACCTCCGCTTCCTCTGCGTGGCCGACGGCGAGAAGGCAAAAGAGAAGATGGGCTTCCGCCCGGCGTACACCACGCGCGAGGCGGTGCTCGATTTCACGAGCGCGCAGCGGCTCAGGGACGTGAAGCTCCTGCAGGAGACGCCGGCATGACGACACGGAAGAAGACGGCGGCGGGGACGGCGAAGAAGAAGGAGACGGGCACGCGCACGGCCACGGCCACGGCCACGCCACCGAAGAAGAAGACGACGGCCACGGCCACGGCAGCGAAGACCAACAAGACTGCGAAGGCGCAGGAGGTTGCTGTCGACGTGCCTGCCACGCGGCGGGAGCCAAAGCGCGGGCGGCGCGAGGAGCACGCGGAGGAGCCGGGGGTCCGCGCGCAGATTCGCGAGCTCGAGGCGCAGCTCGATCGCCTGATCGACGAGGCCTCGCGTCACGACGTCTCGTCGCTCGATCCCGAGGACGCGGATACGTCGCACGGCGAGGACGACTTCGACGCGGAAGCCACGCTCCCTGTCGCCACGCCATTCTCCGGCGCGGTGGTCGGCTCGTTCGGCGATACGCAGGTCAGCGTGCCGAGCGCTGCGTTCGGCGCCATCGATCAGCTCCCCGAGGCTCCATTTCCTCCGGAGCCCGCGGAGCCCATGGGACCCACGGGACCCGCGGTGCCGGCGCCGCCGGAGTCGGTCTTCGATACCGCACGCGAGCTGCTCTCGACGGACTTCTATCTCCGCAAGTGGGGACGCCTCGCCATGCGCGGGCGCTCCGAGGAGGTCGACGACTTCGGCTTCGACCCCGCCTACGACGCGAAGCTCAAGCCCGTGCTCGACTTCCTCTACACGAAGTATTTTCGTGTGGAGACCATCGGCATCGAGAGCGTGCCGAAGGTCGGACGCTGCGTGCTCGTGGCGAACCACTCCGGCACGCTCCCGCTCGACGGGGTGATGCTGAAGGCCGCGGTGAAGCGCGAGCAAGGCGGCGCGAGCGCCGGCCGCGACGTGCGCTGGCTCACCGAAGATTTCATCTACCACATGCCTTTTCTGGGCGGCGCGATGAACCGGCTCGGCGCGGTGCGCGCATGCCAGGAGAACGCCGAGCGCCTCCTCGCGAAGGAGTCGCTCGTCGCGGTGTTCCCCGAAGGCGTGAAGGGCATCGGCAAGCTCTTCGCCGATCGCTACCGCTTGCAGCGCTTCGGGCGCGGCGGCTTCATCAAGCTATGCCTGCGCACCGGCACGCCGATCATCCCGGTGGCCGTGGTCGGCGCCGAGGAGACCAATCCCCTCCTCTTCAAGATCGAGCACCTCTCGAAGGCCCTCGGCATCCCGTACGTCCCGGTGACGCCGACGTTCCCGCTGCTCGGTCCGCTCGGGCTCCTGCCTGCGCCCACCAAGTGGCGCATCCAGTTCGGCGAGCCGCTCGATCTCTCCGCGCACGGCCCCGAGGCGGCCGACGACGAGATCCTGGTCGGCAAGCTCGCCGAGCGCGTGAGGGCCGCCATCCAGACCATGCTCGATCGGTCCGTCGGCTCACGAAAGAGCGTGTTTTTCGGCTGATGGTGACGCCCGCCGCCTCGCCGACGCGCATCGCGATCGCCCCCGCCGTGCTCGTCGTCGACAAGCCGCAGGGTCCGACGAGCCATGATGTCGTCGCCAAGCTGCGGCGCGCGCTGCGTACGCGCGCGGTCGGGCACTGCGGAACGCTCGACCCGATGGCGACCGGCGTTCTCGTCGTGGCGGTGGAGGACGCGACGAAGCTCGTGCCCTGGCTGACCGCGGACGACAAATCCTACGAGGCGACGATCTGCCTCGGCGTCGCGACCGACTCGCTCGATGCCGACGGCGTCGAGACCGGACGAAGCGAGCCGAGCGAAGCGCTGCGCACGGAGCTCTCGGTATTGAGCGCCGACGGCCCGGCTTCGCTACCAGCCGCCATCGCTGCCGCGCTCGGCGCCGAGCGCGCGCGCACCATGCAGATGCCGCCGGCCATCTCGGCGATCCGCATCGGCGGTGAGCGCGCGCACGACCTCGTCCGCCGCGGCGAGACCCCCGAGCTGCCGCTGCGCGAGGTCGCGGTGCGTCGCCTCGAATTGCTCGGCGGCGGCCTCGAGCCGGTGCCGCATCTCCGCGTGAGCGTGGACGTCGCGAAGGGCTACTTCGTTCGCTCGCTCGCGCGCGATCTGGCGGCGGCGCTCGGCACGCTCGGCCATCTCACCGCGCTCCGGCGCACGCGCTCCGGTGCGTTCACCCTCGACGACGCGGTCTCGCTCGATGCCGCACCCGAGACGCTGCGCGCGGCGCTCCTCCCGATCGAGCAGGCAGCGGCGCGCGCGCTTCCCGTGAGCGTCCTCAGCGCCGAGGGCGTGACCGCCGCGGGGCACGGCCAGCGTCTCATGCCGGGTCAGGTCCGTGATCCGCATGGCGCCGCTTCGGCATGGCTCGACGAGGCGGGCGCTCTCGTCGCCATCGGCGAGGTCGACGCCGACGGCAGCGGCCGCGTCCTCCGCGGCTTCCCGCGTTCGCCACCGTGACGCGCGGTCGGCGCACGGCGGCCTACGTGAGGCGCCGCCGCTGCGCTACGGTCGAGGGATGACGTATCTCCGCTTCGCGCGCGTCGTGCTCTGCCCCTCAACGCTCGTGGGCGTCATGGGCCTCGTGGCCGCCGCGGCCTGTGGCGGCTCGTCGGCGACCGTCGGCACGAGCGGTGAGCTCCACGACAGCGGCCCCGGCATGACGACGGCCGATGCGTCGACCTCGACGGACGGCGCCATCGGCCCCGACGCGTTCGTGCCCTCCGACTCCTCGGCGCCCGACGGCGCGATGGCCGTCGACGCCGGCGTGGTGGTCAACGAGCTGCCCGCGCCGGATTGCCACGACCTCGTGCAGCACGCCGACCTCGTGGCGCACGTCGCCAACCCGACCGCGCCGCCGCCGCAGGTACCGATCACGACCATCGCGCCCGGCACGTACATCCTGACGAAGGCCACCGACTACGACGGCATCACCGTCATCGACACCACGTCGTCCCGCACCACCGTCGCCTTCACGCCGACGCACCAGTACTACCTCTCCGAGACCAACGGCGGATCCGGAGCGCAGGTCTTCACGCTCGAGTGGCAGATCATGAACAACCGCCTCATCCGCAAGATCATCTGCGCGCAGTCGCCGGGCGCGGTCGGCGGCATGGTCGACTACCGGATCGACGCGGCCCCGAACGGGTTCATCATCTACGTCCCCTCGCCCGGCGGCGGCATCGGCGGAAGCCGCACGCAGGCGTTCCGCTACACGCGCTTGCCGTAGCTCACGACTTCTTCGGAGCCGGTTTTTCTGGCTTCTTCTTGTCCTTGGCGAGCTTGGACTTCTCTTCGGCCTTCTTCGCCATGGGCCCCTTGGGCGCTGCCTTGAGGTACGCGTCGTACTCGGCGATGGCCTCGGCGAACTTGCCGTCGTCGTGGAGGATCGACCCGAGCCAGTAGTGCGCGGGCGCGAACGCGGGCTCCTTCGTGGTCGCCGCCTGGAGGTCGGTGACGGCGCCGGGCTTGTCCTTGCCCGCGAGCTTGCACATCGCGCGGTTGGTGCGGAAGTCCGCGTTGTCCTTGCTGGCGATGGCCTTGTCGAAGGCCGCGATGCAGTCGGGGACGTCGCGCGCGGTGCGGAACTCGCCGCCGATGGTGCCGAGCATCACCGGGTCGTCGCCGGCGACGCGCATGGCCTCCTTCAGCTTGCCGATGGCCTCGTCGTTCTTCTTGGCGGCGCCGAGGTGCTGCGCGTAGGCGAGGTAGAACCGCGGATCGTTGGGCGCGAGCTTCACCGCGCCGTCGAAGGCCTTCGTCGCGCCGTCGACGTCGCCCTTGCCGGAGAGCGCGATGGCGAGGTTGAGCTGCATCTCCGCGTTCTTCGCGTTGCGTGCGAGGGCCTTCTTCGCGAGGACCACGGCCTCGTCGAACTTCTGCGTCTCGATGAGGATCGCGGTGAGGTTCTCGGCCGCCTCCTGGAGATCGGGCTGGATCTCGAGCGCTGTCCGGTAGCTCTTCTCGGCGGCGGCGCGGTCGCCTGTCTTGTCCATCACGAGGCCGAGGTAGTAGTGCGCGTCGGCCTGCTTCGGGTTCTTCTTGATCGCCGCCTCGAAGTACGCGCGCGCAGCGGACCAGTCGCCCGCCTTCACGGAGGCGGTGCCCTTCGTCACGTCCTCGCTCGAGGACGCCGCCGCAGGTCCGTCGGTGCCGCCGGCGGCGGGCGTCGTGCCGGTCGCGGGAGGCTTGGCGGGCGTTGCCGGGCCAAGGCTAGGATCGGGGGGCTCGGTCGGCTTTCCCCCTGGCGCGCCGCCGCCACATCCGAGGCCCGACGCGACGCCGAGCGCGATGGTCACTGCGATGCTTCCCCAGACCGCTTGCCGTTTCATACGCGTCCCTCTTTCACGAGCGTTTCGAGCTTCTCGTTCGGTGCCGACGTGGCCGCAAGCAGGGCCTCGCGGATCGCTTTGAAACGCGGACCCGGTGCCACCTTGGAGCCGTCGAGCTCGTTCACATAGAACACGTCGGCCACCTTCGTGCCCTCCGTGTTGATCTTCGAGAGCGCGATGCCGAGACCGAGGCCGTGCATCGCGCGCGCGAGACTGTAGAGGAGACCGGGGCGGTCCTTCGCGAAGACCTCGACCACGGTGTGGCGCGGGGAAGCCCGATCGTCGACCACCACCTCGGAGAGGACGGCGGGGCTCGGGCGCTCGCGCCACGGCGACGCGGTGCCGATGCGCTCGCGAAGGAGCTCGTCGGCGGAGGTGGTGCCGGAGCACACGCTCTCGAGGTCGCGGACGAGCCGCGGCAGCACCTGCGCGACGCCGTCGGCATTGCCGCGTGCATCACGGACCCAGAAGAGGTCGACGGCCTCGGTCGTCTGCAGCTTGCCGGAGCTGCCGCTGCTCGAGCTGGCGACGTTGCGCGAGTACACCTGCGCGCCGAGGACCTCGAGACGGCTCGCGGTGATGACGGCGGCGATGCGCGCGAGGAGACCGGGCGCGTCCTCGGCGACCACGCACAGCTCGCTGACCTCGGGATGACGCGACGGAACGATGGCGGCGTGGACCGCGCGGCGCTCGCGCGCGCGATCGAGCGCGACGCGGGCGTGGGCGCAGATGGCGTCGGGAGCGTTGGAGAGGAGATACCGCTCCGGCATGGACGCGAGAAACGCCTCGAGGTCGGCGCGCTTGCTCGGCCAGATCGCCATCGCAGCGTCCTTCACGCGCTGCGTGCGCGCGGCGTCGAAGGCGTCGTCGCCGCCGAACGATGCGTCGGACGCGAAGTACAGCTCGTCGAGCATGCGCGCCTTCCACGAGGTCATCGCGGTCGGTGACGTGGTCGTGAGATCGCACACCGTGAGAAGGTACAGATCGCGGAGCCCTTCGCGGCCGCGGAGCTGCGCGCAGAAGTCCTTCGTGGTGGTCGGGTCGTCGAGGTCGCGCCGCGTCGCCACGTGGTACATGACGAGGTGATCGCGAACGAGCGCACGGACCTCGGCGGCGTCGTCGGGCGAGATGCCGAGCCGCGGCAGGATGGTGTCGCACAGCTCGGCGCCGGTGATGGAGTGGTTCTTCCGTGAGCCACTCGCGTCGGGATAACCCTTCCCCACGTCGTGGAGCAGCGTGGCGAGGAAGAGCGGCGCGGGCCGCGCGATCTCGGCGGCGAGCCGGCTCGCGAGCGGTCGATCGTGCGCGTTCTCACCGCGGCAGAGCGCGCGGAGCGCATCGACCGCGGCCACCGAGTGAACGTCCACCGTGTACACATGGTAGACGTCGTGATGAACGCGGCCGGTGACCGGCGCGAACTCGGGGATCATCGCGAGCAGCAGCCCGACCTCGTGCAGCTCGCCGGCGATCGAGCCACGCTTCAGCGGCACCTCGCGCACCGTGCACAGGAGCTCCACGAAGAGGCGCGCTGCCTCCGGGCTCGCGCGCAGCTTCGCGCCCCAATCGGCGTCGGCGGTACAGCGCGCGATGGTGTCGCGTGCGAACGGCAGGATGGGCGCCTTCTTCTGCACGCACGCGACATA
>JAYTZB010000916.1:0-4298 GCA_043742085.1 Polyangiaceae bacterium | reverse complement strand
TCCCGCTCGACGTCGCCAACGCGCTCGAGACGCAATCCTTCGCGATGCTCTTCGGCACGCAAGACCGCGCCGAGGGCATGAAGGCCTTCCTCGACAAGCGCAAGGCCGCCTTCACCGGCTCGTGACCCCATACGCCTGCCCGAGAGACCGCGGAGTCACGAAGGTACGGAGGCGAGACGGAGATTTTTTGGTTCGAGACACGCGTATCGCGGAAGATGCCGCGCCCTTCCGCTTCCTGGTGAGCACGCTCACCCTTGGACCGAGATCGGCAGCCAATCTCGGCTCCGCGTGACCTCCGTCGCCCCGTGACTCCGCGGTCTCTGCCGAGGTCAGAACGTGCGGTAGACGGCGACGATGGTGCCGAGGATCGCGACGAGGACGGCGAGCGAGGCCGACGCGCAGAAAGCGCGGAAGGCGATGGTCCGGAGGTGACCTCGCGTCGGCTCCGCTGCGGAGGGGGCTGCGAAGTACGCTGCTGCGCCCGCCCACGCGAGGAGCACTGCGCCGACCGCAAGATGCTCCTTCCGCTCGAAGAGGAGACCGATGGGCGCCGCGTGCATGAAGATCCCCTGCTTCAAGCGCTCGCGATACGCCTCGTACAGGGCCACGCCGATGCCAGCGGTGACGGTGACGAAGACCGTCGAGAGTCCGACCGCGTAGTGCGCGCGCCGCGTGTGGCTCCGCAGGACGATCGCGGGATGCACCAGCGTGGCCGCCGCAAGCCAGCCGAGATGGCCGTGGACGTGCTCCATGAGGCGGGTCGCGTCGAGCAGCATCGGGCCGCCACGATACACTTGGGATATGCTCGGCGCCGATGGACTGCGCTGCGCATCCCGGGATCGAAGCGCAGGGGCCGTGCGCCGTCTGCTTCGAGAATTTATGCGACGCCTGCGCCACCTACCACCTCGACGGCGCCAGCTGCTGCGAGCGCTGCGGCCGCACGAAGGAGGATGACGGCAACGCGCTGAGCTCGGGCCTCCTCGCATCGATCGGCGTCGGATACCTCGCGACGCTCGCGATCGGGGTGGTGATCTGGCACGCACGGCCGTTCGTGGGTGGGCTCGCAGCCATCGTGGCGATCGCGCTCGGCAGGATCATGCAGCTCGTGGTGAAGACGCCGCTCGTGACACGACGAGCGACGAGCGCGAGCGCGCCCGCCGTTGACGCGACGCCGCCGCCCCTCTAACTCCGCGAGCGATGCCCGAGCCTCTCCTCAACCAGGTCCGCGCGCAGGACGCCGCGCGCCGCACCCTCGAGCGCGCGCTCGAGACCGGCCGCGTTCATCACGCGTACCTGTTCGCGGGACCTGACGGCGTCGGCAAGGAGCTCGCGGCCTTCGGGCTCGCGCAGGCGCTCGTCTGCGAGAAGCGCGGTGTCGAGGACGGAGGCGGTCTGTTCGGAGGCGGCGGTCCACCCAGCTTGCTCGCCTGCGGCGCGTGCTCGTCGTGCCTGCGCGCCGTGCCACGCGAGGAGGAGCGACGTCCCATCCATCCCGACATCGTCGTCATCGAGCGCGGCCTCTATGCGCCCGTCACCATCGGACGGCGGACCCCCGAGACGCAGGACATCTCGATCGACCAGATCCGCACGCTCGTCCTCTCCCGCGCGGCCTATGCGCCGCACGAGGGACGCGCGAAGGTGTTCGTCGTGCGACGCGTCGAGGAGCTCTCGGTGCCCGCGGCGAACGCGCTGCTGAAGACCCTCGAGGAGCCTGGCGCGCGGACCCACTTCATCCTGCTCACGTCGCAGCCGGACGCGCTCTTGCCCACCATCCTCTCGCGCACCATGCGCATCCGGTTCGCCCCGCTTCCCGACGAGATCGTGGCATCGATCCTCGAGGGGCGCGGCGTGGAGCCGGCACGCGCACGCGAGGTGGCTCGTCTCTCGGGCGGCAGCGTGGAGGCCGGCGAGCTCCTCGCCGATCCCGAGGAGAGCGAGGCGCGCGATCGGTTCGTGACGCGCGCGCTCGAGGCCGTGGACGCACCGGGTCTCGAGCCATTGCTCGCCCTCGCCGAGGACGCGAAGAAGGAGAAGGATCTCCTGCGTGCGCGCATCGCCGCGCTCGCCACGGCCTTCGCGGTGAGGGCCTCCGAGGCCGCGCGCGCGCATCGCTCGGAGGCGGAGGCGCTGGCGCTCCGCGGTCACCTCGCGCTCAACGCGCTCGAGCATCTCGACGGCAACAACGCCCCGCAGCTCGTCGTCGAGGCCATGCTCTCTCGCATGCGCGCGCTCTAAATCAGCTCGCTGCTTCAGGTTTACCCAGGCGGGACTTCGTCCCCTCGTCGCGTTCCGCGCCGAGCCTCCCCTCAATCGCCTTCGGCGACCGTCGTGCTGCGCACGACGAGAGAACGGAGACATGCTGGGCGTCAGTCGCCGAGCGTGGAGTTGCCCGAGGGGATGACCTCGTAGGCAGAGACTTCGAGCTCCTCCCCACGATACGCGTGCGACGTGCCTGAGGTGCTCCGCATCACGAGCAGTCGTTCGGAGCCCGCCGACGCGTACTCCGCGAGGACCACGGCATCGCCGACATCCGGAGCGCCCACGCCGATGCGCTTCGGACGCAGCGGAAGACGTCGCACACGATCGAAGCGAATGCCGCCGTGCTCGACGGAGCTGGGAGGCTCGTTGCCCACGAGGATCGCGCCGGGATCGAGCGGCTGCATCCAGTAGACGGCCTCGCGCGGCTGCGGCCGCACGTAGATCGCGCAGTCGTGTCCAGCATCGGGCGCGACGAAGAGCGCCGCCACCGGCGCCTCCTCGGAGAGCACGAGCCCGCCGGCGAGCCATGCTTCCTCGCCGGTGAGGCGCATCAGCACGTCGCCGAGCTGACACGGGAAGCCCACGAGATGCTCGTGCGGGCCTTCGACCTTGCGCTTGGCGGTCTTCGTGGCCGGCTTGTTGGTGCCGCCATCGCGGCCCCCGCCGCCCCCACCCGTAGCGTCACGCGCGTCGTCGCCGGCGTTGGTATCGCCGCCGCCCGGGGGCTGCGGGTCGCTCGACTTGTCACGACGGCCGGAGAGCCACCGACCCACGGCGATTGCCCCGCTGGTGCCTGCGACGATCAGGCCAGCGAGGATCAAGCTCACGGACGAGCCTCGATGCTTCGCGGCGTACCGCCCATCGCGAGGTGGATCGAACGCGCGCGCACGGTGACGTCAGCGAGGGTGGCTCCCGGAAGATAGAGGTCGCCGATCACCGCGCAGGCATCGGCGAGATCGACCAGCTCGTTCACGCGCGCGAGCGTGATGCCGCCGATGGCGACGAGCGGCACGCCGGCGGCGCGCGCGACGCGCGAGGCCTGCCGGAGACCCTCGATACCGACGACGGGATCGGCGTTCACCTTGGTGACCGTCTCGAAGACCGGGCCATAGGCGACGTAGCGCGGCTTGAAGGCGAGAGCCTTGGCGAGCTGCTCGAGGTTGTGGGTCGAGATGCCGACCCCCAGCTGCGGCGCGATGCGGTGCACGAGCTCGTACGGCAGGTCCTCCTGACCGATGTGAACGCACTCGCAGCCGGCGAGCGCAGCGAGATCGGCGCGATCGTTCGCGACCAGCGGCACGCCGAGCTGGCGGCACATCGGACCGAGCGCACGAAGGATGGCGAGGATCTCGCGCGCGCCTACGTCCTTGGCGCGGACCTGGAGCGCGGCAGGCCGCACCTCGAGGAGCGCCTTGGCGTACGCGAGCGGATCGGTACCCCGAGCGGCGAGGACCTTCGTATCGACGATGGCATAGAGCCCCTTCATGGCGGCGGGATCTCCTCCTGATGACGGAAGCGCCCCCCGGTCGTCTCCAGCCACGCCAGCTACTTCCTGATCGGCCAGACGTCAATCTGCGCGGTCTTGGCGATGCGGCCCCGCTCGTCGATCGGGGGCGCCGCGACGCCAGCCTCCGCCGGCTCATCACTGCTCGACCGCAGCGTCACCACGTCGCCGCGACCGACCGCGGCCCAGGCGGTCGTCGCCTCCACGCCCGGCCCGTCCTCGACTGCGTCGCGATCGAGGCGGCGCAGTCGCAGGCGCGCCCCGTCCGACGTGCACGCGAAGACCTCGGCCTTGCCCTTCGTGCGCATCAGCTCCGAGATGACGCGCAGATGGACCCGCGGCGGCCCTTCCGCCTCATCGAGACGAGCGAGCTGCCCGACGAGGCGCTGCTGGTCGCGCCGCAGGACGAGGTGCGTGAAGGTCAGCCCCTGCCACCGGAGCCCGGCCGCGCGTGCGAGGGGCGCGACCCAGGCCGGCAGGTCCACGCGAAGGTCCTCGTGGCACCAATCGCCCTCGGTGAGGAGGACCGGACATG